>PEUB01000032.1 GCA_002780895.1 Nitrospirae bacterium CG02_land_8_20_14_3_00_41_53 | reverse complement strand
CTTTTAGAGTACTAAAAGTATCTAAAAGGGTATATTACGAGGGGGGTCAATTTTATTTGCAGAAAAGGGGTCAAATGTGTTGACTATCTACAAGAAAATTCTAACTTTATTATTCCAGTATCTCTTCATAAGCCTCCTCCTTTTATCCAGCACCTTAAGAATACCCCGCACTTCCTTAAGTGCGAGGGTTAATACCCTGTGGTCAAGGTGCTTGGATTTATTAGTGCCTTTTGGATGTTCAGAATATCTGTGTCATATTGGCGCTAAGCGCATAATAGCTTATAATACTAATAGCTTAAGGAGGTGAATGTTATGTCAACAGCTACCGTGAGGTGATGCGTACTAAAGCTCAACGTGATCTGCTATCTTCTTGCTTTGAATGCTTATTACAGAGATAAATATGCACAATAAAAAACCGGATGAACTCATACGTGAAGGTCTTAAAGAATTAGTGTTGCCTCCCTTAAATGCGTACGTCCATGCCTTCATGACATATCTCACCGAACTCAAGAAGTGGAATAAAACATATAACCTTACCGGTCTCAAAAAAGATGAAGACATTATCATCAAGCATTTTTTCGATTCTCTGCTTTACCTCGAAGCTATGCCCGTTGGTGATATAAAAGTAGCTGATATAGGAAGTGGAGCGGGTTTTCCAGGGATACCAATAAAGATTATCCGTCCCGAAATAGAAATATATCTCATTGAGCCATCTGGGAAAAAGTCAGCATTTCTTAGACATATAATAAGAAAACTTGAGCTTAAAAAGATTGAAGTTATAGAAAAAAGAATTGAAGAGATAAAAGTAAATCAGGAATTGCCTCTATCAGTTGATGTTGCAGTTACAAGAGCGCTATTTAGTATTATGGACTTTTTGAAAAAGGCAACTCACATTGTTAAACGGGGTGGAATCTTTATTCTAAATAAAGGGCCAAAGGTAAAAGAAGAACTCAAGATAATTAGCGATATAAAATATGAGATTGTAACTGTTAATCTCCCTCTCACAGATATAAAAAGGTATATTGTAATAGTTAACAATGCATTCTTCTAATCTTGTCTTAACAGTTTAGCATGGCCTTCAGCAACTATTGTATTATCTGATTTTTTAACAATTGCTGATGTCTCGATAATCTTTTTATTCATTCTTATTATTGTTGCTTCGACAATTGCCTTTTCTCCAGCCATAAGGGGATTCTTAAACCTTACTGTAATCTCTGCTGTTATAGCAGGTATTCCTTGCAGTAAAGCAGCCTTGACCATTGCCTCATCAAGAAGTGTTGAGATTAGGCCGCCATGAATTATATCTTTATAACCCTGATGGATCTTCTGCGGAATAAATTCAGCCGATGCTTTCCCTTCATGGATAGAGAATTTGAGATGAAGGCCACGGGGATTTTTTTCCCCACACACAAAGCAATAATTATCGTCTTCTAATTTTTTCATTATTTGTTCATCATTTCGAGGAAGTCCTTGTTGCCCTTTGTGCCCATGAGCTTTCCAAGAAGGAATTCCATACTCTCGACTGTACTCAAGGGGGTGAGGACCTTTCTTAGTATCCACATCTTGTTAAGTACCTCTTTATCTACAAGCAGCTCTTCTTTTCTTGTGCCGGACGCATTAATGTCAATGGTCGGGAATATCCTCTTGTCAACGAGTTTTCTGTCAAGATGCAGCTCCATGTTTCCAGTGCCCTTGAATTCCTCGAATATGACATCGTCCATCCTGCTTCCTGTGTCTACGAGTGCGGTTGCTAATATGGTTAGGCTCCCCCAACTTTCTATGTTTCTTGCAGTACCGAAAAATCTCTTTGGTTTTTGAAGTGCATTTGAGTCAAGTCCGCCTGAGAGGACTTTGCCGCTGGCGGGTATAACAGCATTGTAAGCCCTTGCAAGCCTTGTTATACTGTCAAGGAGTATTACAACATTTCTTTTGCATCCGACAAGGCGTTTGGCCCTGTCAATGACTATCTCCGCAACCTGGCAGTGTCTCTGTGGCGGTTCATCAAATGTTGAACTTATTATCACTGCTGCCGGTACCTGCCGCTTCCAATCTGTCACTTCCTCAGGCCTTTCATCAATCAAAAGTATCATGAGGTGAATGTCTCGGTGATTTTTCTTGATGGCCTTTGCTATTGACTGCAGGAGCATGGTCTTGCCAGTCCTGGGTGCAGCAACTATCATACCCCTCTGCCCCATACCTATCGGTGTTATAAGGTCCATCACCCTCGTAGAGTAATCATTGGGGTCATATTCGAGCTTTATTTTTTCGGTAGGATAATAGGGGATGAGATTATCGAATAATGGCCTGTTGATATTTTCTTCCGGAGGTTCATGGTTTATAGCCTCTACCTTAAGAAGGGCAAAATACCGCTCGCTTTCTTTCGGCGGCCTTATCTGGCCTGATACAAGATCACCTGTCCGGAGATTAAACCTCCTAATCTGTGATGGAGATACATATATATCGTCAGGTCCTGGCAGGTAACTGTAGTCAGGCGATCTGAGAAAGCCAAATCCATCGGGAAGAATTTCAAGTACACCTTCTGAAAATACATATCCTGTTTTTTCTGTCTGTGCATTGAGTATCGCAAATATAATGTCCTGTTTTCTCATGCCAGTGGCGCCTTCTACGTTGAGCTCCTTTGCAACCTCTGTTAGTTCATCGATTGTTTTATCCTTAAGTTCTGAAATAGGGAGATTATCCGTCATTAAATTCTTTTTTTGGTTTTGCATTATTAAACTCCTATTTGGATATTATATGGTGGCTTTTTACATAACCCGGTAGGACTGTGCCTATCGGGAGGTTTTTACGATTCATACAAGAAGAATATTTCTTATAAATAACATACTAAAAGGCAAATGAATTTGTCAATACCTGTATAAAGATTGTTACGGAACAGGATTGTAAACAGGTCATTAATGCTGTCTATTATATAATCGGCTTCCAAAAGATACTGCCTTTCTCTATAACCGTATGTAACGGCAACTGTCTTTATCCCTGCCTTTTTACCTGCCTCAATATCATAATTACTATCGCCTACTATTATAGATTCATCTGGGTTAACACCGAGCTTTGTAAAAACATGAATAACAGGAATGGCAGAGGGCTTCCTTTCAGAAGTAGTATCGCTTCCAACAACGAGGTCGAAGTACTTAAGCATGTCCAGTTTATCTAAAAGCCTTGTGGATAGATATTCCCTTTTATTGGATATTACCGCCTTTTTATAATCATTGAGTTTTTCCAGAGTTTCTCTGACATGCGGATATACACTGGAATAATCAATGAGGTGTTCTGAGTAATAATCAAGAAACCTTTTTAATATAGTATCCTTAAATTGAATTTTTTCGTCTCCAAGTAATTTTTCTATGAGCCTTGTTAGGCCTTCTCCAACCAGCTTTATTGTATCTTCTACTGTAAGGTCTTTAAGTCCGTAAGGTTGTAAGGCATAATTCAATGCGTTTGTAATGTCTCTGCTCGTGTTAACGAGCGTACCATCAAGGTCAAATATTATAAGCTTTACGGGCATAGAAAATTATAGCACAGCTGCTATCCCTCTAAACCTTAGCCTTTCTTGTGTCACCTTGTGTCTATTAAACTTGAAAATTGACAGGCTGCGTTTATAGTTGCAAACTTTATAATATAGATGCTAATTTTATATTAAAATCGAATACCAGGAGGAATAAATGATACTACGTTATACACGCCCTGAAATGGGGAAACTGTGGGATATCGAGACTAAATACCAGAAATGGCTTGATGTTGAGATTGCTGCATGTGAGGCATGGGCAGAGCTTGGCGAGATACCAAAGGATGCCCTGAAGGCTATTAAGAAAAAGGCAAGATTTGATATCCAGAGGATTGATGAGATAGAGAAGGTTGTGAAGCATGATGTCATAGCATTCCTTACATCAGTGGCCCAGAATCTTGGTATCGAGTCGCGGTTCATCCATAAGGGATTGACCTCATCGGATATTCTGGATACAGCCCTGGCCCTTCTTTTGCAGGATTCTGCAGATATAATCATCAAAGATATCCGGGAACTAATGGATGTCCTAAAAAGCCAGGCATACAAATATGAAAACACACCCATGATGGGCAGGAGCCACGGTGTTCATGCAGAACCTATAACATTTGGCCTTAAGTTCGCCCTATGGTATGAGGATATGAAAAGAAACCTCGAAAGGATAAAAAAGGCAAAGGATGTGATAAGCGTAGGAAAGCTTTCCGGAGCTGTTGGTACATTTTCCAATATCCCGCCTGCAATTGAGGAAAAGGTGTGCAAAAAACTTGGTCTAAGGCCTGAACCTGTTGCAACACAAATAGTCCAGAGAGACAGGCACGCAGAGTATCTAACAACCCTTGCACTGATTGCTGCATCTATCGAAAAGATAGCTGTTGAGATAAGGCATCTTCAGATGTCAGAGGTACTTGAGGCAGAAGAACCGTTCATGGCAGGACAGAAGGGCTCATCAGCAATGCCACATAAACGTAATCCTGTTGGATGTGAAAATCTTACTGGCCTTGCGAGACTCGTAAGGGCAAATGCTATGGCAGCCCTTGAAAATATCGCACTATGGCACGAAAGGGATATTTCGCATTCTTCTATCGAACGGGTGATAATCCCTGACAGCTCAATACTCGTTGACTATATGCTTAACAGGATAAAGGGAATCCTTGAGGGTCTTTATGTGTATCCGAAGAGGATGAAAGAAAATATGGCAAGGAGCTATGGCCTGTATACCTCGCAGAGGGTCATGCTTGCCCTTATCGAGAAAGGACTTGACCGCGAAAGTGCATACAGCATTGTGCAGAAAAATGCAATGAAGAGCTGGAAGGCAGGGATCCAGTTCAAGAAGTTATTATTAAAGGATAAAGAAGTCAAGAGATATCTAACAGCAAAAGATATTATGAATATCTTTGACCTTAAATATTATCTAAAAAACGTAGATTATATATTCAAAAGGGTTTTTAGATTATCTAAATGAAGCCTTGATTTTATTTATCTTTTAAGAAATGAAGGAGCTATTTCCATACCCTCTATCTCTACGACCTTATCTCTGGAAAAGTGTCCCCTGATAATTTTTATGGCGGGCTTTTTAATGCCAAACTCCTCAGAAAGAATCTCTATGAGTTCTTCATTTGCAGCCCCTCTAACTGGAGGGGCATTGACTTTTATTTTAAGGACATCACCAACAAGGCCCGAAATACCTTTTATTGAAGACCTTGGCTCCACCTTTACCTTGAAACTTATGCCTTTCTTTGACCTTTTAAACGGTATATCCATAACCTGATTAATGTTAGCATATTTAATAATAATACTAACATCCATCCTTGACATTGAAAGGGATGAAAGAGGTTGAAAGTTCTGGCGGTTCATTTAAATTGAAAAAATAAGAAATAATTTGTAATAATAGCTCTAAATCAGCGGGCTGGTTGAAGGTTATATGGGAGAACTTGAGAAATTAAGAAAAGAGATCGACGAAATTGATGATGAGATACTTAAGTTCCTGAACAAGAGGGCTAATGTTGTCATTGAGATCGCCCATATCAAACGAAATGAGAAGGCAAAATTCTATTCACCTGAACGTGAACGGGAAATATTAGAACGTCTTACAGCCCTTAATAAAGGCCCATTTCCAAATGATACCCTGAAAGTCATATACAGGGAAATCCTCTCTGTATCCCTTTCTCTGGAGGAACCGTTGAAGATTGCTTACATGGGACCTCTTGCAACCTTTACTCATCTTGCAGCCTTGAGACATTTCGGTTCGTCAGCCACTTTCGTGCCAGTCGAAAGTATCAAGGATGTATTTGATGCAGTTGAGGCTGGCACGACAGAATTCGGAGTTGTACCTATCGAAAACTCAACCGAAGGTGTTGTCAGTTATACTCTGGATATGTTCATAGACTACGATCTGAAGGTCTCTGCTGAAGTCATGCTTGAGATATCCCAGAATCTCCTTTCAAAGAGTGGAGATAAGTCAAAAATTAGAAAGATCTATTCAAACCCGCATGCAGCAGCGCAATGCAGGCGGTGGCTTGCATCAAACCTCCCCGGCATACCGATTCTTGAATCCACGAGTACAGCAAAGGCAGCAGGGCTTGCATCCAGGGACGATGAGACAGCAGCTATTGCAAGTGAGCTGGCTGCAAAGGTCTATGACCTGCATTTTGTCGAGAAAGATATCGAAGACAGCAAGCACAACTTTACAAGGTTTCTTGTCATCTCAAAAGAATTTCCTCCCAAAACTGGAAAGGATAAGACATCTATTATGTTCTCGATTAAAGATAAACCAGGGACTCTCTATGATATCCTTTCACCCTTTAAAAAGGCAAAGGTTAACCTAACAAAAATAGAATCAAGGCCATCTAAAAGAAAGGCCTGGGAGTATATATTCTTTGTGGATATGGAAGGACATATAGATGACAAGAAGCTGAAAAAAGCGATTGATAATATGAAAGATAGCTGCCTTTATCTTAAGATCCTTGGTTCCTATCCTCAAGGTGGAACTCGATCATGAGCTTGCCGAATGATTAAACCGCCGGACTATGTCTCAGAAATCAGGCCGTATATCCCCGGCAAACCTATAGAGGAACTTGAACGGGAACTTGACATTAAAGACTCTATAAAGCTTGCATCTAATGAAAACCCTCTTGGCCCATCACCTGTGGCGCTGAAGGCGATAGTAGATAATTTAATAAGTTCCAATAGTTCAAACAGCTTAAACAGATACCCTGATGGGAGTGGGTATTATATTAAAAGAGCATTATCAGACAAACTGTCTGTCAGAGAAGACGAGATAATCCTTGGTAATGGCTCGAACGAACTTATTGATATTGCTGTAAGGACATTTCTCGAACCTGGTGACGAGGCTGTTATGGCCCATCCATCGTTTATCGTTTACCCTATGGCAGTGCAGGCAATAGGTGGAAGACCTGTTCAGATACCTTTGAAACATTACACACATGACCTCGAGGCAATGGCGGATGCGGTTACCTCCAAAACGAGGATGTTCTTTATAGCAAATCCGAACAACCCAACAGGTACTATAAACAAACGAGTTGAATTTGATCGCCTGCTGAACAGACTTCCTGACGGGATATTAGTTGTAGTCGATGAAGCTTACTATGAATATGTCGCTGACCCTGAATATGCTGATAGCATGAAACATTTCAGAGATGGAAGAGATATACTGATACTAAGAACCTTTTCAAAGATTTACGGCCTTGCAGGTCTCAGGATTGGCTATGGGATTGCAAGACAGGATATAATCTTCGAGATGAATAAACTCAGACCACCTTTTAACACAAACTCATTAGCACAGAATGCAGCATTATGGGCTCTTAAGGACGAAGATCATGTCAGGTATTCCCTGGAAATAAATGAGCAGGGGAAAGGATACCTTTACAGAGAACTCGACTCTCTCGGTCTGAAATATATCCCTACAGAGGCAAATTTTATATATATACTGTTGGGACAGGATAATCCCCCGCTCCCCCCTTTAATAAAGGGGGGAGCGGGGGGATTATACAATAAACTACTAAGATATGGGGTAATCGTTAGGCCTGTGGGGTCTGAGGAAATCAGGGTAACCATTGGGTTGCCAGAGGAGAATAAAAGATTTATTGAAGCACTAAAAAAGTCATTAGTCATCAGCCATAGTCAATAGTTGTTCAATGACAAGCGCTGTTAGATATAAATGAGGAGGGATAAATGGATATCATTGTTTTAAAGCCGGGGGCAACTGAAGAAGAACTGAAGCGTATTGTAAAGAAACTTGAACACCGCGGTTTGAAAGCAAATATCTCAAAAGGTACTGAGAGAACTATAGTCGGGGTTATCGGTGATACCTCAAAGATAACAGAGGAAGAAGAAAACGCTATAAGGCTGATGCCGGGTGTAGAAGATGTAATGAGGATACTCAAACCCTACAAGCTCGCAAGCAGGGATTTCAAGTCAGAGGATACAACTATCGATGTAATGGGACAGACTATCGGGGGTAAAAAGATACAGGTAATTGCTGGCCCATGTGCTGTAGAGAACAAAACCATGTTGATGGGGATTGCAGAGAAGGTCAAGGATGCAGGCGCCACATTTATCAGGGGAGGCGCATTTAAGCCGCGTACTTCACCCTACTCTTTCCAGGGTCTTGGTGAAGAAGGGTTGAAATACCTTGCAGATGTGAGGGAAAAAACAGGACTTCCGGTTGTAACAGAGTTGATGGACCCGAGGGATATTGAGGTTATCTTAAAATATGCAGACATAATACAGATAGGAGCAAGGAACATGCAGAACTTTAGATTACTCCTTGAGGTCGGCGCATGTAACAAGCCAATCTTGCTTAAAAGAGGTCTGTCAGCAACAATAAAAGAATGGCTTATGGCTGCTGAATATATAATGTCTAAGGGTAATCAGAATGTAATCCTCTGCGAAAGAGGCATAAGAACATTCGAGACTGCAACCAGGAATACCCTTGACCTTAGTGCAGTTCCAGTGCTTAAGCAACTTACACACCTTCCTGTTATTGTTGATCCGAGTCATGCCGTGGGTAAATTAGCTTATGTTGCACCCATGGCAAAGGCAGCTGTAGCAGCTGGTGCAGATGGACTTCTCATTGAGGTTCATACAAATCCTGAAGAAGCGCTATCAGATGGAGAACAGTCTCTGAAGCCTGATGAATTTAAAAAGTTGATGAAAGAATTAAAACCAATAGCCGCTGCTGTTGGAAGGGAGATATGATTTTTAACAAGGTAACCATACTCGGTGTCGGTCTGATTGGTGGTTCTTTTGCCCTTGCGTTGAAAAAAAATAGACTATGTAACAAAGTCATAGGATATGGCAGAAGTCTCGAAAATCTGCAGAGGGCAAAAGAAAATGCGATAATTGACTCATTTGAGCTTGACCCTGCAAAGGCATGCGACGGTTCAGACCTTATATTGTTTGCAACCCCTGTCGGGAGTTTTATTGATATTGCAAAGAGAATACATAGCTCATTAAACAAAGGTGCTATAGTTAGCGATGTTGGTAGTGTAAAAGGAAAACTCGTACGCGATATGGAGGCATTAATGCCTAAGGGCGTCTATTTTGTTGGAGGACACCCTATATCGGGTAGTAACCATTCAGGAATTGATACAGCAGCAGCAGATATCTTCAAGGGTGCGAAGTGTATTATTACACCCACAGAAAAGACAGACCAAACTGCCATCGAAATAGTTATCGCCATATGGAAGACTTTTGGTTCTATTGTAAAACTAATCAATCCTGACGAACATGACAGGATATATGCATCAGTTAGCCACCTGCCTCATCTAATTGCATATATAATAATGAATACGGTAGCAGATATAGACAGCTCATATCTTAAATTTTCAGGGCAGGGTTTTATGGATACCACGAGGATAGCATCAAGTTCCCCGGAACTATGGCGCGATATATGTATTCTCAATAAGGACAATCTCCTCGAATCTATTGAGATTTTTAAAAACAATCTCGACAGGGTAAGCCAGTATCTCAGGGCTCTTGATTCTGAATCCCTCGAAAGGGATTTCAAAAAGGCCAGGACACTGAGGGAAGGTATTGGACAGGATTGAACTTAGCAAGGCAAAAAGTTTTAAGGGTAAATTTTCTCCCACTCCGGATAAATCCATATCCCACAGGGCGGTAATCTTCTCGTCTCTTTCAAAAGGGGAAAGCATTATAAGAAACTTTCTCAGGGCTGAAGATACAATAAGCACTATGAATGCCATGAAGATGCTTGGCATTGAAATTCAAGAAAATTTAATCCCCCCCTTCCCCCCTTTAGCAAAGGGGGGCAAGGGGGGATTTTCAGGCGAATTGGTAATCAATGGCAATGGTATTTATGGTCTTAAAGAGCCCTTTAATGTGATTGACTGTGGTAACTCAGGAACAACCATCAGGATGCTGTCAGGAGTCCTTTCAGGTAATCCATTCTTTTCTGTACTCACCGGTGACGAATCTCTAAGAACAAGGCCCATGGGCAGGGTTATCACTCCATTAAGACAGATGGGTGCAGGGATAATGGCAAGGGGCGAGGACAGATATCCACCTGTTGCCATTAAGGGTGGAGGGCTTAATGCTATCAGATATACCATGCCTGTAGCAAGTGCGCAGGTTAAATCAGCAATCCTCCTAGCAGGTCTTTATGCAGACGGAGAGACAGAAATAATAGAACCTGCCAAATCAAGGGACCACACTGAACGGATGTTATCTTCTTTTGGCGCCGAGATAAACGTCGATGGACTCAGTGTCAGGATAAAAGGTGGGACGGAATTAAAAGGTACAGGGGTACATGTACCAGGAGACTTCTCATCTGCCGCATTTTTCATAATCGGTGCATTATTGATTAAAGATTCAGATATAACAATAGAGGGAGTAGGAATTAATCCGACAAGGACAGGACTTATCAGTGCACTTAAAGAGATGGGGGCAGATATCGAAATATATAATATAAGAAATTTATCCGGTGAACCTGTTGCAGATATTCACTGCAAAGGAGGTGCAGAGCTGAATGCCATAAATATAACAAAAGAAAAAATCCCAGCCCTCATTGATGAGTTCCCAATCCTTTGTGTTGCAGCAACTCAGGCTGAAGGCCTTACAACCATAAGGGGCGCAGAAGAACTAAGGGTAAAAGAGTCTGACAGGATAAAGAGCATGGCAACAGAACTTAGGAAAATGGGTGCAGAAATCGAAGAATTCGATGATGGGTTAAGTATCATGGGTAAGAGGAGATTAAAAGGTGCGTTTATAGAAAGCTACAGAGACCATAGGGTTGCAATGTCATTGTCAATAGCAGCCCTTGTTGCTGATGGGACAACGACGATAAATGGTATTTCTTCTGTAAACATATCATTCCCCGGATTTTTTGAAATTTTGAGGAGATTAACAAAGTAACAGGTATGACAGAACATTTATGGTGGTGTAAACGTTGTGGAGTTCCTCTTTTAAGAAGAGAGTGTGAGAATTGCGGGTATGAAGGAGTTAAAATATGTTCAGATCTAAAACCCATATTTAATGAAGAATGTAGGTTTTTGGAGAAGGAAACTAGTAAAAAATTGCCAGCCAAAAGTTGGCATAATGGACTCTGGATTAGACATAAAACTATATGGTTTAATGGTGAAAAATTACTTCGTCTTTCTGCAAATGGAAAACTAACTGTTGTAAAAGAGTATCCTTATAAAGATAGTCTTTACAAGGGCTATATAACTCCTAATATCATTTACAAAGCTAACAAGGTAACTTTAGATAAATTAGAAAAAGAAGCAATCTTATTCATTAAGGATATTATTAAATCCCACCCGGAAAGGAAACCTATAGTCTCTTTCAGTGGAGGGAAAGATAGCACTGTTGTTTCATACCTTGTAAGAAAAGCATTAATGACTAATAGAATTTTACACATATTTGGTGATACTACAATAGAGTATCCTGATACACTTAATTACATAAGAAAATTCTCAAGACATAATGGGGTGATACCATTTTATACACAGTCAAGTAATCATTCATTTCTTAAAATGTGTAACCTCTTGAGCCCACCAAGTATGTTGAATTCCTGGTGTTGTAGCGTTTTTAAAGCAAGTCCAATAGCAGAAATGATTAAAAAACTTAATAATAAAGGTGGGGTAATTAGTTTTGAAGGGATAAGAAGAAAAGAATCAGCACGAAGAAGAAACCGTCAAAGTACTTATCTCAACAAAAAAATAGTTCATCAGCTTTCTGCCTATCCCATTTTAGAGTGGAGAGAAATTGAAGTTTGGCTTTTTATTCTTGCTAAAAAATTAGAATTTAATAATGCCTATAGAAAGGGACTTCCCAGGGTGGGTTGTATGTATTGCCCCTACACTAATGCTTATAATGAATATCTTATTAGCAAATTGTATCAAAAAGATTACAAAAAGTGGTTCCAATTTCTAATTAAATTTGCAAAATCAGTAGAAAAAGAGAATCCCAGAGAATATGTTTTGTCTGGAGCATGGAAAAAGAGAATAGGAAAAAGTAACAACCAAAGTATTGCTTATGTAAGAAAAGTTCCTTGCCTTAAAAATCCCAACGCTATGCACTTTATATTGGATAAAAAAGTTAATGGTAGTTTTATTGAAAGGTTCAAACCGTTCGGAAAGATAGAGAAATTTAAAGATCAAATTGGTCAGGGATTTGTTGTAAGGGATCCACAAACTTCTGAAGGGATCTTCATGATTAAGATTGTGAAAAATATAAAGAAGTTAAAAGAAGAGAGCAGTATTGATCCTAAATGGAAATTGGGGAAAGAATTTTTATGTGTTGATATATTAATTACAAAAAATGTGCGACGCTTAATTCAAGCTATTGAAAGACAGATAAGAAAATTTCAAGAATGTGTATTATGTGGTGCTTGTATAGGAATCTGTCCTACAAATGCAATTGCTATAAATCCTCATTTTAAAGTTTTTGAGAGCGCCTGTTTGCATTGCAAGAGATGTATAACTACAAGAGTCTTAAGAGATTCTTGCGTGGCTTTACATTCAAACCAGCAAACAAAGAGATATAGAGATGGCAATAGGCTTTAGTCAGAATTTTGGGTTAGAATTAAAACTATTATCTACTACACTTAATGCTTTTTCCCAAAAAAATCAGGTTTCTCGTATGGAACTGATGAGATTGCTTGGGGTAGGCGACAATAAGGCAGAAGCTCTTGTTACATGGCTAAAATATATTGGTTTACGTGATAATGTAAAGCAGGAACTAACCTCTCTTGGAGAGGCTTTAATAAAATTTGATCCCTACCTTGAAGAAGTGTTTACTCAGTGGATTATTCATTACAAACTTGCCAGTAATCCAGAGGCGGAGGTATGGTACATATTATCAAACGAGTTTTTGCCAAATCAGACACAATTTTCTTACTATGATGCACTCGACTTTTTAATTTCAAAAGGGCTACACGCTAAGAACGACAATCACTTAAAAGCAGATGTCTCGATATTCTTAAGGTCGTTCATATCAGAGAGTGCTCTTAATAAGACAGGGTATCTTAAAACCGATGCACAGGTTAAGCGAATTGTATCTCAAAATAAGTTTTATAAAAATCCTACCGCAGACATTCCACCTTATTTAATTGCTTATGTTATCTTTGAGCAAAGGGAGAAGAATTCTCTGAATCTTTCAACAATTACAATAAAAGAACTTTTAACACTTAAAGGAAATGTCGGGAGGATATTTTCGCTTAGTCGTGAAAAATTAGAAGAAATACTTAAACTTCTTTCAAGTCCTCAATATAATCAGCTTGTATATCTGGCTACCTCCGCGGGCTTAGATCAAGTCGGTTTAAAGTTTAAAGGAAATTCATTGGAGATCATTAAAATGTATTACATAAAAGAAAGAAAAAGATGACACATTACAAACCTCTCATAGAGCAAATTTCTGCAAAGATATCTGCAAAGATAAAGGAATATCAAACTCAGCCTTCAGCAAATAGATCATTCGTGCTCTATGGACCTCCTTTGTCTGGAAAGACCCTTATCGCAAAAGAAGTGACTAAAAGGCTTGAGGGGAAATATATCGATCTTCTGAAAGACAAGTTAAGCGTATTAAATCCAAAATTAGGGCTATATACCCCTCTTAATTTTAAACGAGATATAAGTTCCTGGGCTAAGGAAACGGACTCTCTATTAGTAATAGATGAAATCGAAGCTCTTTTAGATACATGGATAAAAGACCAGCAGGAAGATTTGCTAAAACTTTTGTCGGGATTGAGTGGTAGGATGCACAGTCCTGTATTAATTTCAAGTAGGATAGTTCTGCCTTATGAGGATTTCATAAGTAAAGATAGAATTTTTAGGGTATCCTAAAGAGGTGTGGAAAATGTTGAATAAACTTATCAAAATAAAAGGCGGTTTTGTTAGGGCGGTAAAAATAACAGACGATTTTTTTGACGAGGAACTGAATACACGCAAGCTCGAAAGCTATTATGTAAATCCCAGCGCAAGGGATGCTTTTCATTCTATAAGTAGAGGACTACACCCTACTTCAAGGAATAGAGTGCATTTAATTAGTGGCACTTATGGAAGTGGTAAATCCCATTTTGGCTTAGTCATTGCCAATTACTTGACAAAAAATAGTAGCTCTAAAGATTTTGAAATGATTTTTCATAGAATTAGAGAGAAAGACTCTGCAAAAGCTGATGAAATATATCGTATTCGAAACATTGATAGACCATACCTTATCATTTTGTTGGAGAGTGGAGACTCAGAAGGTGCGGAACATGCTTTGTTGGAAGGGCTTAAGACTGCCTTAATAATGGATAATATTCCTGAGGAGATTTTGAGAACTTCTTATCAAAGTGCATTAAATAAGATCGAAGAATGGGAAAATAAAAAGCCGGAATTTGTCAATCAGATGAGCAAACTATTAGATAAAAAGGAATGTAATATTAGTACCATAGAAGATTTAAAAGAGCACTTGAAGTTATTTAAAAAGGATGCTTATAGCTTTTTCAAAGACATTCATTTTGAGATAACTACAAATCAATTTGAACCATTATATCGTGAGAAAGTATCTCAAATTTATCCTCAAGTAAGTGATTTTTTAATCAGAAGAGAGCCCCAATATAAGGGAATAGCTATTATCTGGGATCAGTTCAATGAGCACTTAGAATCAACCCGCCCCGGGGATTTAAGTAAAGAAGTAAGTTTTCTTCGTGAGTTTGCCGAGAAAGTAGAAAGGAGCGGGGAAAATCAGATGCATTTGATTTTTATTTCTCATAATCTGCCTCACACATATGTGCAAGGCAGAATTTCAAAAGAGGCCTTAGATAACTGGAAAACATTTGAAGGGCGAATATTTAAGGAACACACACTTACAGCTGTTGATGAAGCAGAAGAACTAATCGGTAATGCGATAACAAAATTGAGAGAGACTGAAGATTGGAAAAGGGTTGAGCAACAGATAGAGCGAGATACAGGGGCATTAGATAAAATCATAGAACTTGGCTTATATCCGGGAAAGGATAGAAATTGGATAATGGAAACTGTATGTAAGGGTGGTTTTCCCTTACATCCCATTACAACTTATTGCTTACCCCGAATTTCTGATGTCGTAGGACAAGAAGCACGCACGATGTTCACATTTTTTGAAGGAGACAAAGAGGGAGGCTTAACAAAATTTATAAATGAGACTCCTATATTCGATGCTGAAAATAAATTGATTTTTTACACAGCAGAAAGACTTTTTGACTTCTTTAAAGATGCCATCGAGCATACCCCAGAGACTCGACATATTATAAATAAATATAACGAGGCAATGAGTAAGGTTGGAGATCCGCAGGATGTTTTGACCCAACGAATAATGAAAGCCTTAGTCATTATCAATACTATAAAGACTAAACATCCCACCATACCCTTAATAGCTACACCTCACAATCTTAGCTTATTAATGGGTATTGAGGAACATAAAATTAAGTCGTTGTTAGATTCGCTAAAGGCAAGCGAAGTCCTTTGGTTAAAAGCCACTGGTGAATATGACTTTTCAAGTGGAGAGCTAATAAGCAATTTCAAAGATGATTTTGAGAAGGCAAAGGAATCTCTACCTTGGGACAACCCTATACTTACTTTGAACTCGGCTTATCCCCCACAAGACATCATAGCGAGGGAATATGAGAAAAGGTATCGAGTTGCAAGGCGACTTTTTGCTGAGTATATCAATGTTGAAGGGTTAAATAACATCAATGTGTATGAAAATCAGATTAAAAATGAATATAAAGATGGGATAGTTCTTTATGTTGTTGTTAAAAGTGATAGCGAAATTGAGGAAGCTAAGGAAAAAGCTGTTAACATAAATAATCCTCAGATTGTGATTGCCATTCCAAAACATCCTCTAAAAATTTACGATACTCTAAAGAATTTCAAAGCACTGGAAAAATTGAAAGAAAAGCCTGCTTATACTTCAGAGGATACACAACCCTATCATGAGTGGAAAGATAAATATGATAATGAAAAGCAAAAACTTGATACCGAAATAGATAATTTGAAATCGATTATAAACCTCCAATGGTTTTCTAATGGGGGAGGGATAGAAACCACCAGTAAACAAGAAACCGATATTGCTGATAATATCATGTTTAAAGTTTTTGATAAAACCCCAATAGTAGAGCACGAGAAGATGGCAAATCGGTTAATGCAGGACCAAAGAGCTGATAGGAAAAAACTAAATACAGCAATCCTTGATATAAAACAGAAAGAAATCGCATACCAAGCAAAAGGAAAAACTCCTGCCGAGAAAACAATCTTAGAGCAAACATTTAATCCGCAAAGGATGTTAAAGAAAAGAACAAGCGGAAATTTTGACTACTATGAATTTGTTGAGCCAACTGATGGGAATATAAAAGAAGTCTGGGACATGATGAAGAAAAGCCTATTGGAATCAGGTGCTAATCCTAATTTTTTAAAGATGGTAAAAGAATTACAATTACCATCCTATGGATTATGTTCTCGAGTAATCGAGTTATTTTTGAGTGCTTTTCTAAGGTTTTATCGTAATCGTTTTACAATAAAAACAAAAAAGACGAAATTTGCGTCATGGGAAAGAAGAGATTTTATTGGTGAAACTATATACGAGATTGTGGATAACCCAGACCCAGAAAAACTATCCATTGAATATCGGCAAACACTTCCTTTGGAAGAGGATTTCTTGACTAAAATTTGGGAGATCACATTCCCGGATAAAGATTGGCCTACACTATCTCCTATTGATGGGATAGGAGAATTGTTTGTAGAGTGGTTTCAAAAATTACCTAAGGTTACTCGTTCTGCAGTTGATCTCTCTCCAAAAGCAAAAATTTTTGTAGATGGTCTTAAAGTTGCTGATAAGGGAGTGAACTTAAGAGAGCTACTACTTGAGAACTTACCATCTATTTTAGGTTTTGATAAGAAATTCGATCAATGGGATAAGGGTGATCTGGAGAATTTTGGCATTTCCTATAATTCAGTGGTCGAAGAACTTAATAATTATCCTGAGTATGTAGCCAAAGAAATTCGTCGCATATTTAAGGAGATATTTAATGTAAAAGGAGACACAGAATTTGACATAACGGAGAAGATTAAGCACTGGTATAATGAACTCGACCCGTCAGTGAAGCAACATAAATTTACTGGAAATACCTTCCGACTCATGAAGTTTAGCAATATACAGAGGATGGACGAATTTAGACAGAAATTCCTCTTTGAATTGCCTAAAGAGGTTGGTCTTGGTGAATTCACGGAATGGGAAAATGTTAAAGAAAGTTTGAAAAATTATCAGGAAATATTGACGAGAGCCAAACTTGAAATCGAGAAATTCCATAAGAAGGTCGCAAAACCTCCTGTTAAGCATCCAAAATTATCAAAAGAGGCAGAGTCGCTAAAAGACTCGTTAAAGGAAAAAATACGGAAGGCGGGAATAAAGAAAGAAGAGATCGTAATGCTTCTTGAAGAATTGCTTGAAGACTATAAGAAATGATTATAGTAACAATAGATCCTGATGGATTACGCAAAGATACCCACTCTGCTTTGATTGTAAGAGATGAGTCTCAATTTATTGAGAGTCGCCTTAAGATAAGAGATGCTATTCAGGTGAAGAAAGATATAAGTGTGGTAGTTAAAAATAGAAAAATTGGACAATGGTATAAAAGTCTGGAAGATTACCCTAATGTAGAAATAAGATTTATTTCTCCAAAAACGGTTTTGTCAGAAACACTGAATCTTTCAAACAGACTATCTATAAATCTGCCGATAAATGATTACGAGATAAAAGAATTAAGGTTGATAGAGAAAGCGAGAGAGAATCCTCCTCGAACAAGTTTAGAAACAACAAAAGACATAGAAGAATGGGCACTTTCAGTTTCCATAAATGAATGCTGGGGTAAAAAAGGAGGCACTTTAACTCATCTTAGTGAAATAGCTTCTTTTTTTCTTCTTACAAAAGAATATGTTAAGCATCCTGCTTTAGAAAGAGTTATAGAAAGGCAAAAAGAAAACTGGTTCAATTCCCCTGTCGGCGAAGCCTACAAGTGGTTATTTGTTACTCCCGATGACAGAGCTTTCCTTATCTATGCCTATCAAATTTTGAAGAATTATGATAGGACGATGAGAGAAAAAATCTTAGATGAGATAACAATTAATGGCTACGAGGTCTTTAAACCTATCGAAAAATATTTAGATCAAATTCCTTCCCTCAAATGTAACGATGACTTCAAGAAAAAACTGGAGTTTAACGACCTAATAGAGATAAAGTTGAAAAACATTCTAAAAAGTAAGTTTGAATATAAAAAAGGAGAAGTTGGAACAGAGAAAAACGAGGTATTGAAACAAAGATTCAGCCAAATAATTAACGAAACGATAACAAAGATGTCGGGAAAGATGATTGGAGAAATAAATGGGCTTTCCTTCTTCGTAAAAGAGAATCCATTTTATTTCACTAAAGAACTGTTTAACTTAATAGGTGCTAAGTTTAGCCTTTTCTCACAGCAAATAGAAGAACTGGAGCAACTTATTCCACCAAAATTTCCATCGGAGCCTATACTAAATTGGGACTGGAGTCAGATAAGCAAATGGGCAATTGATGAATATTTCCCATACAAAAACTGGGCTTTACAACAAGAGGAACGAGATAAAAAAATTGAGGAACTTGCCGAAAGTTACAGCGAATGGTTTTATAAAAAGTATCCCGAGCAAAAAAATGAACTCTCACCGTTAGTCTATGGCACTTGGTATAAAATTAAAGAACACATACAGAAGGGATATCAGATACTTTGGATTATAATTGACAACCTATGCTGGTTCTATTTAGAAGATACTATCAAGGCTTTTAAGGAACAGGGGCTTTACCCTTCTTTAGAACCTCTACTTTGTTTATCAATGCTTCCGAGCGAAACGAAAATATCAAAAACAGCATTAGTTGCAGGCAATCTGCCGAATCAGATAGAGAAAGAAAAATACCAAAAGTATAAATTGCTTTTTGAGGATTTTTGTAAAGGTAACAAAATAGTTGAATATAGAGTTATTCCAGAAAGTGAGTTTAAAAAAAGCAAATTAGGAGGACACACGATAACCTGCTGTATCATAAATAAGCTTGATGTCTCAAGTCATGGCGGGTTTTTTGACTTAGAAGATGAAATAAAAGATTTTCTAAGACGAATTGCAAAATACATAAAAGACTTCTTGCCATCAAATTTATCATTTAAAAAATTCCGTCTTATTATTAGTACCGATCATGGATCTTGTGTAGTTCCTCAGAATATAAAAGGGCTCAGACCACCTAAAGGAGCAAAGGTAGATGAAGAACATAAACGTTATATATATATAGATTCAAATCAATACCTTGATAAAAGCTGGTATTTTTTAGATAAGAATAAATTTGCTTTACTTGAAAACATTGCTATTGCAAAGGGCTATAGCTTTATTGGTAATAGAAAACCAAAGGGATTGATTCACGGCGGAATGACACCTGAAGAGACTTTGATTCCTCATCTGGAGTTCTGCCTGCAGCCTCTGGAACTGAAAGATGTTCAGTGCTATCATAGCAGTCTACCTATTATTGGGACACGAAAACAGAAGATAGAACTATCGGTTAGAAATCTGAACGATTATGAAATCTTTAACGTAGCAGTATATGTTCCTTCTCATTCTGTAGAGATAAAAATAGAGAAGATACCTGTGAAAGATGAAGTAACGAAATCCACAGAACTCGCTTTGGCAAGAGAAGAAGTAGTTGAAAGCAAAGAAAATATAGTAACCTTACATGGGTTTTATAGTTTTGATTGCATGGGAGAAACAAAACGTGGCGAAGTTGAAATGAAGATTAAGATAAGAAAAATCATTGAGGGTTCTGAAACTTCAGAGGAGATTTTTAAGTTTTGAAAAAAGGATAAAGTCTTATGGAAAAATATCAAGAAAAAGCCAAAGAAGTATTCGGTGAAGTCTGCATTGATAAAGCATTAGTGCAGCAAATGGGCTTTGAGAGAAATATTCCCAATTACGTGGCAGAATGGCTTATTGACCGAAATACTCCAAAAGGCGAATTAGATGACGAAGCAAAAACCAAAATAAAGGACTTTATCAATAATCATCTTCCATCAAAAAGACAAAGAGAACTTTTAAGGAATAGATTGCTGAATGGTGAATCAATAGTAATATTGGATGATTTCAGTGTTTCCATTGACTTAGAATCTGGTAAGAGAAATCTAAGAATTCCCTCACTTGATATTGATAGGGCATGCATAGAAAAACACGTAGTTGATAAATACCCTCTACTCCTCTGCGGTGGAATTTGGGGAGCAGGGAAACTAAATTACTTTCCAGATGAAGAAACTGGAAAAGGAGAAATACGGCTAAGCGATTTCAAACCTATGCAGATAGGTAAAATTGATATAGATTATTATTGCGAGAGTCGTTCCTTTTTTACCTTAGATGAATGGAGAAGTTTGCTATTGAATAGTATAGGTTATAATCCGAATTCTTTTTCTCCTTCTCAACAACAGTTGCTTTTAGTAAGGCTCCTTCCCGTTGTGCAAAATCGGATAAATTTAATAGAACTTTCACCCAAAGGCACTGGAAAATCTTGGATTTATATTAACCTATCAAACTATATTCGAATGGTAAGCGGTGGCAAGGTAACCCCTGCAGTACTATTTTATAATAACGCAACCAATATGCCTGGTCTTCTGGTTAAGCACGATGCTGTTGTTTTAGATGAGTGTCAATCTATCTCTTTTGAAAATCCAGGTGAAGTGATTGGAATTCTTAAGGGATTTTTAGAAGCAGGTTATTTTACACGTGGGAAACAAAAAGTCACTTCAGAGGCAGGTATTGTCATGTTAGCTAATATTCCCATTGACTCTTCGGGAAGGCCTAAAAGCGAAAATCTGTTTGAGAACTTGCCAGATTTTCTGCGTGAGACAGCCTTCATTGATAGGTTACATGGAATTCTTCCAGGTTGGGATCTACCAAAGTTTAACAGTAATATGATTTCTAAGGGGACAGGATTTAAAGCAGATTTTTTTGCAGAAGTATTGCACGTCTTACGAGACAGAAGTGGTTATTTAGAATACATTAAGGATAATTGTACCATTGAAAGTGATAGTATAAGAGACAAAATTGCAATATGGAGGCTTGCTGCCGGTCTCCTAAAGTTACTATCCCCTAATTTAAATGTAACACAGGAGGAATTGCATGAATTTTGCTTAAAGCCTGCTTTAAGCTTGAGACAAAGGATCAGAAACCAGCTATCACTTCTAGATCCTGAATATAAAAGCATGACAATTAATATAGATTATTAATAAGGAGACAATTACTTCGTAAAAATTAGGAGGTATTAAAAATGTATAAACAACAAAATGTCGATTTATTAAAGCGCATCACAGTTGACCCTGCTGTAATGGTTGGTAAG
>PEUB01000086.1 GCA_002780895.1 Nitrospirae bacterium CG02_land_8_20_14_3_00_41_53 | reverse complement strand
TATCAGAGGAGAAGATTGTTCCTGTAAGGGAAGAACTTGATGACAAGGAAGAGTTTCCATGGGAGATAATGAAGGTGCTTGCCCAGTCAGACCTGTTCGGTCTTTTTATCCCTGAAGAATATGGAGGTCTTGGAAAAGGATGCCTCGAATTATGTATTGCGGTCGAGGAGCTTTCAAGGGCATGTGTTGGTGTGTCAACGACCTATGCGGCGAATGCCCTTGGTACATCTCCAATCCTTCTTTTTGCCTCAGATGAACAGAAAAAGAAATACCTTCCTGATATAGCGGCAGGGAAGAGACTTGTTGCCTTTGGTCTTACAGAGGCAAATGCAGGAAGTGATGCTGCCGGGATACAGACTACAGCAAAGCTCGATGGTAATGAATATGTATTGAATGGCACAAAGCAGTGGATTACCAATGGAGGCGAGGCTGAGGTTTATACAATTATTGCGATGACAGACAGGTCAAAGGGTGCAAGGGGCGCATCTGCATTTATAGTTGAGAAAGGGACTCCAGGTTTTAACTTTGGTAAAAAAGAAAAAAAGATGGGCATAAGGGCATCTGCTACGAGGGAGCTTATATTCGATAACTGCAGAGTCCCTAAAGATAATATCCTGAGCAGGGAAGGGATGGGGTTTATTATAACCATGAAGACCCTCGATAACTCAAGGACAGGCGTTGGCGCACAGGGTGTTGGCGTAGCCCAGGGTGCGTTTGAAGAGGCTGTAAAGTTTGCAAAACAGCGTATTCAGTTCGGACACCCAATAATAAGTTTTCAGGCTGTTCAGCACATGCTCGCAGATATGGCAACAGAAATAGAAGCAGCAAGGGCGCTTGTTTATTCGGTAGCAAGATATATAGACAGTGGCGCGAAGGAGATATCAAAGGAATCTGCAATGGCAAAGGTCTTTGCAACAGATATGGCGATGCGGGTCACTACAAATGCAGTGCAGGTTATGGGTGGCTCAGGATATATGAGGGAATATCCTGTTGAGAAGATGATGCGTGATGCAAAAATCCTCCAGATTTATGAAGGGACGAATCAGATTCAAAGGAATGTCATCGGTCTATCATTAATAAAAGAGGCAGCAAAAAAGTAAATCTCAGAAATTATATTGGCATGACTTGCCCTTGATTTTTGTCAAATTAGGGTTAAGGTGAAGAATCTGTAGAAAAGGCATGAAAAATCAAATTAAGTATCTTAAGAATTTGTTTTACGAGTTACTAAATGACTGTGGTAGAGTTTTCATAGTCGTTAAGTATTCTGACCGCACCACTTTAGGTGATAGGGGATTCACAGATGAAGAGAAAGAGAAAGGTATAATTTTAATATTTAAGCACAAGAACCACAGGCCCCTTCAATGGACTGAAGATGGCAGTATTATAACTACACTTGCTTTTGGTGTTAATAACCGACCTGAAAATTGTTTTTTACATTGTGATGATATAGTGGCTGTGTATTCCCCGGATGCGAGGGTAAAATTTGACAGGTGGGACATGTGGAATATGGAAAATTCTTCTAAAGTAACTAAAGGATCTAAAAAGCTTGAAAAGGAAAAATTACCTAACAGTAAAATAGTATCCTTAGATAGTTTTAGAAAATAAAGCCTTTACTTTTTTAATAATGGCACTTCTTGAGATTTCTTCATAATCGAGGAGTTCATCTGGTTTCCCGCTCCTTGGCATTTTTTTCACCGCAAGAGAATAAACTGGTACAGCATGATCAGCCAATGCACTATTAACAGCCTCTCCAAGACCGCCTTCTGCAAAATGGTCTTCAACAGTAATGATTGCTTTTGTGGTTTTTACAGCTTCATGAAGCGTTAATGTATCAATCGGTTTGATGCTATAAAGGTCTATTAAGCGAATAAAAATTCCTTCTTTTTTCAGCTCCTCGCAAGCAATAAGCGCTTCATGAAGCGTTATCCCTGCTGCAATAACGGTTGCAAAATCACTGTTACTCTTTCTTAATATCTTGCTTCCACCAATTGTAAACACTTCGTCTTTATTATAGATAATTGGAGTGTCTTTTCTTGTGGTACGTATATATACTATGCCGTTATGTTTAGCAGCTTCCTCAACTAATTTTTCGGTTGATACCGCATCTGAGGGATACAACACTACGCTGTTTAAAATCGCTCTGAACATGGCTATATCTTCAAGCCCCATTTGAGAGGGGCCGTCCTCTCCAATGGATACCCCTGCATGAGAACCAACAAATTTAATGTTTGCATCTGAATACTGACTCATCCTGATCTGGTCAAAGGCGCGGGTGAAAAATGCGGCAAAGGTGGAAACAAAAGGAATTTTACCCCGACGGGACAAACCCAATGCTGCCCCAACCATATTTTGTTCTGCGATATACATCTCAAAAAATTGCCATGGATATATTCCCTTGAATATTTCAGCAAAAGTTGAATTACCCACCTCGGCATCTAAAACTACCATAGTGGGAAATTGCTGAAAAATACGAACCAATGCTTTGCCATAAGCCTTTCGCGTGGCAACAGGTTTATCAGTTGGGTAAGAGATTTCATTGGCCTTTTGGGGGATCTGTTTTCCAGGTTTCATGTCTT
>PEUB01000007.1 GCA_002780895.1 Nitrospirae bacterium CG02_land_8_20_14_3_00_41_53 | reverse complement strand
CACTCCTGTCTTTAACAGTGTAAGTGCAAGTGAACAGTGTCGGAGTCAGAATACAGACTTGCAGAACACAGAAGACAGGGAACATACTATCAGATGACAGACATTTATGTCTCCAAAAACTCCTTAGACTCTTCAACTCTAAAACTCTTTAACTTATAACTCCTTAACTTTTCCCTTTTGCGTGCAGTATTGTAAGGCCGACAAGCTCTTTGTCATGATAGTGATAAATAATATCGTCCTCCATTATGCTGTCATTTGCCTGCTGCGGTTTCCTGAAACTAATATAGAGGACATCCGCCTCATCATCATAGTCAACCCAGATACGCTTAGAAGGCATCTTTAACAGATATGGAATAGATTCCAATATGCTGTCTACTTTCTCCATATAACTCCTTTTTTGATAATCCTTTCAGGTTCTGAGGTCATAAATGCTGTTATAACAAACCCTTCTTTTTCCTTCTCTTTATATATTACAACAACATCCTTTTCCGAGATAGATGTTTTTTTATAGTGTTTTAATGCTATGAATTCACCTTGTCCGCCTCCGACAATGTAATCAGGATTTTCTAATGTCTCAAAAACCAAATCCTGATTCCCAGCCATATAATCGTGGGCTTCGACAATATGCGACCACCGTTCGGCTGTAAGACGTAGCTCTTTGCCATTTTTTGAGATAACCGTGCTAATCATAGATTAACTTTTACTTTTGAAGATATTGCCATTTAAAAAACCAAATCTCCAATATTTTTATTTCTGAAATCATTCATCCCCCTCTTCCCCTTCACTCCAGCCTTTATGAGTTTGAGAGTCATAGAGTTCAGGAGTAAAAGAGTTTATGAGTAAACAGTTCAATAAATTATCCATATCTCTGTCTTTTCAAGTCTTTATGCTCTTAGCCTGTTTTTAAACAACCTTTCCCCCTGTTTTGATTATTTCAACAGCAAAGGGGTTGTTTTCATTGAATTCGTCAGTTAGATATGGATAACGACTCAATACAATGAGATAGCAATGTGTTCACAAAAATCCCACCTCTGAAACCTGCCGAATAATAACATAGATAGTTTTAAAAATTAATGAATTATATCCAGGATTATCTCCCTTTCTTCCATATCAACCTTATCAATCCTTACCTTTACTTCTTTCCCTATTGTAAATGAACGTCTTGTGTGCCTTCCCACAAGACTCATAGAGCGCTCATTGTACTGATAAAAGTCGTCTGTCATGTAAGATACATGGAGAAATCCTCCTACATAAAAGTCCTTAAGCCTGACCTTCAAACCATAAGGAGTAATACCTACAATCTTCGCCTCAAACTCGTCCCCGACCTTATCCTTCATAAACCATACCCTCATTGCATCTATAACCTCCATCTCTGCCTTATCAGCAATACGTTCCACGCGTGAAGAAGTAAAGGCAATATCCGGGAGAATACTTTTAAGTTCCTGAATTCGCTTTTCCGGCAGATGTTTTTTATTCAATGCCTCTCTTAAAATCCTATGCACAATAAGGTCAGGATAACGCCTTATCGGTGATGTGAAATGTGTATAACATTTTGATGCAAGACCAAAATGACCAACGTTTATGTGTGAATAACGCGCCTGTTTAAGGCTTCGCAATACCATATAATTTATAATCTCTTCCTCAGGCTTGCCTTTTATATTTCTAAGTAACCCGGAGAAATCCCTTGGCCTTAATGGACCTTTCGCACCGCAAATAGATTTAACCACCTTGGCTATATCCTCAAACTTCAAGGGATCAGGCTCTTCATGGACCCTATAAAGAACCGGTATCCCAAGATCATACAGATACTCAGCGACCGCCTCATTGGCAGCAATCATGAACTCCTCAATAATCATATGCGCATAATTTCTCTCTGCCTTTAATATCGCCTCCGGCCTTCCCTGCATATCAAACAGAACCTCCGGCTCAGGTAGGTCAAAGTCGAGACTCCCCCGCTCAAGCCTCTTATTCCTGAGAATCCCGCATAACTCGCCCATTAAATCAAAATCCTGGAGGAGATAATCATATTTCTCGCGTTCATGCCTGTTATTGTCAATAAGGATTTTCCTAACAGAGGTATAAGTCATCCTCTCGTCACTGATGATGACACTCGGGTAGAATTTTGCGCTAAGCCTGTTTCCATTTCTATCAAAATCCATCTCCACGGTGAAGGCAAGTCTTTCGACCTTTGGTTTCAGACTGCACAGGTCTTCAGAAAGTTCTCTTGGCAGCATCGGTATAACCCTGTCAGGGAAATAAACACTCGTTCCCCTCTTTCTTGCCTCAACATCAATAGTCGAATTCCAGTTAATATAAAAACCAACGTCTGCAATATGTACATAAAGCGTATAACCGTGTTTTGCTATTTTTATAGAGACTGCATCGTCAAAATCCTTTGCACGCTCACCATCAATGGTAACTGTTGGAAGAAATCTTAAATCTTTCCTTTTCTCGTGATAATCCCCCCATCCCCCCTTTACTAAAGGGGGGCGAGGGGGGATTATTTTCTCTGCTCTGAGTTGAGAAAAGAGGCTTGCCTCTTCGAGGACATTTTTTGGGAACCTCCTCGGAAGATTGAACTCGTCAATAATCGCCTCTACCTCTGCCTTCGGGTCTTCTATCTTTCCTATAATCTTTACTACTCTGCCAGCAGGCGGTTTCCTGTCTGCTGGATAACTGATTATCTCAGCAACAACGATATCTCCATTTTTTGCCCCTCCCTTGTCTTTCTGGGATATAGAGAGATCAAAATGTACAGACCTGTCTTTGGGCTTCACATAAAAGCCTGTCCTTGTCACCTCAAACTTTCCTGCTATCCTCGTATGCACCCTTTCAAGAATCCTTATTATCCGACCTTCGCGTCTATGCCAGTTTTCAACGCGTACCAGAACCCTGTCATTATTCATAGCACCTAATGTTGCCCGCGCAGGGATGAATATATCCCTTTCCCCTGGCTTTTCCATTATCACGAAGCCATAGCCATCTTTATGTGAATCAAAATAACCGTTTACAAGATCCATGTCCTCAGAAGGGCCATAGAGCCCTTTTCTTGTGAGTACAAGGTCTCCAGTTCGAACCATCATTCTGAGGATTCTCTCTAGCGCCCTTGCCTCTGTATGGCTCAGTTTCATGAGAGAGACTATATCCTTGAAGCCAAGAGGTCTCTTTGTCTTTTCTCTGAAGAATGAACGTACCGTCTCTTTATTTACCATAAATTACCCTTTAAGTATTTTAAGCTATTTCTTCTAAAATAACCCCTATTTTTTTACCTGTCTTTGTCTTATCACAGCTTTACCATTATTGACAGCTTTTGCCAATTGTGATACCTTCAACAGTACACAAAATGTCAGATAAATCATCAATAATAAAAGAAACCCAGAAGTATCTTGCCCGTGGTCAGATAGATAAAGCTATTGCCGAGTGGGAGAAAATGATAAAGGAATATCCTGACGGCAATATCCATAATACCCTTGGTGACCTTTATCTTAAAAAGGGTGATAAGCAAAATGCTATAGATTCATTCCATAAGGCTGCAAATTTTTTCTTGCATGAGGGCTTTTCACTCAAGGCATTAGCAATTTATAAAAAGATACTGAATATAAATCCAGCGGATTCAGAAGCCCTTTTTTCCCTCGGCGAACTCAGTCAGGAGAAAGGACTTACCACAGATGCCATAAAATATTATCTCGCAGCGGCTGAAAGTCTTTCTATAGAAGGCAAGAAGGAGAAGCTTATCGGGGTATATGACAGGGTACTCTCTATTTCTCCGACCAATTTACCCCTCAGGAACAAGGTCGCAGAAATATATTCTAAGGAAGGCCTCATGTCAGAGGCATCAAGGCAATATTTTCAGATAGCAATGCTTTATGCGGAGAAGGAAGACACAGAAAAGTCTATAGGTTATTACCAGAAGGTACTTGATGCCCAGCCTTTAAACAGAGAGGCAATCCTGGGGATCAACTACCTATATGAGAGGACCGGCAATCTTGAGAAGGCCATTGAGCAGATAAAAGAGGCTATTAACCTATTCCCACAAGATACAGATATCCATCTCAGATATGCAGAGCTCAATATAATGATGGGAAGGCTTAATGAGGCACGGGAATGCCTGAGGAAGGTCACCGAACTACAGCCCGCTAACACAAAGGTAAGGAGGCTCCTCGGAGACATATATATAAAGGAAGGTGATAGAAAAAAGGCGTGGACAGAGTATCTTCCCGTCCTCGATGAGATGATACTCGATGAGGGGTATGACGATGCTATTAAACTACTCGATTCTTTCAAGGATATAGACCCGCTGGAAACCGGGAAGAGGCTTGTTTCGCTATACAGACAGCTTGGCGAACAGGGTCAGGTAGCTAATGAGCTCATTTCTCTCGGAGATGTGCTTACTGCAACCGGCATGCAAAAAGAGGCGTTTAATTGCTATAAGGAGGCGCTCGAGATAACTCCTAACAATGAATCGCTTAGCGCTAAAGTTGCTGAACTTGAGAAGGAACTTAGCAAGGAACTTGGCATTGATGTTTCGTTAAAGCTAAATAAGATTGGAGCGGGGATAACAAAAAAAGCTGAAGAGGTGAAGAAAAAGAAAAGGAAAAACAGGATATCATACATATAAGATATGGACTATTTAGAATATTACAACCTCAAGGAGCACCCATTCTCTAATGTAGTTGACAGTAGATTTTACTATAGCAGCCGCCAGCTCTCTGATGCCCTTGTAAAGCTTAGATATGCAGTAGATACAAGAAAAGGTCTTGCTGTTGTGATAGGTGATATAGGAACAGGTAAGACAACTCTCGCAAGAAGGGTACTTGAGGAATTGGATGAGGATAAATATGAGGCAGCACTTCTTGTAGTAGTGCACGCCTCTGTTAGTTCAGAATGGCTCTTTAGAAAATTCGCAATACAGCTCGGCGTTAAGGATTTAAAAGAGGATAAGGTAGAACTTCTCGCCCAGATTTATAAGAGACTTTATGAGATAGACGATGAGGGTAAAAAGGCTGTTGTAATGATCGACGAGGTCCAGATGTTAAATTCAAAAGAGATCATGGAAGAATTCAGGGGCCTTTTGAATATGGAAGCACCTGAAGGAAAGATGCTTAATTTTGTTTTTTTTGGTCTGCCTGAGCTTGAAGATGTTCTTTCCCTGGATGAACCACTCAAGCAGAGGGTAGCTGTTAAGATCAGGTTAAAGCCCTTCTCTGAAGAGGACACAAGGGATTACATAAAACACAGGCTCAGGGTTGCAGGATGTAATAAAGAGATATTTACAGAAGAAGCTATCAGACGTATCTATCAGTATACACAGGGCATACCCCGGCGCATAAACACAGTCTGCGATAATACACTCCTTGAGGGTTACCTGTTTAAGGCAAATTTAATAGATAGTGAAACAATAAAGACTGTAGCAGTTGACCTCGGGTTAGACACCAGTGTTAAATGATATATCTTTAATCTTTAATGTTACAGAATATTTTGAAAACTCTATCCTGATCTTTGATGGATACCAGATATCGCCTGCTTTCTCTGGATTTTCATAATAGAAATTAAACTCTCTGCCATCTTCAAGAGAGACTGTCTGTTTTATTGGAAACATTGTTTTTTTGTCTATCCATAATGTCCTCGAAAGATTTTTTAGAAGATAAATACCTTCTTTCCCAGCAACCTCAAAATCTTTTATATCCCACCAGAAAAGACAATCTCTCAAGCCGTATGTAAGTATTGTACCTCTGGTTCTGTCAATCATTGGAACGCTTTTTATAACGCCGTTTTCTGATGTGAGCTCGAGTGCAAGAAATCCGAATGAGTAGACGCGCAGGTTTAGATCACCGTTTCTGGATATATTAAGCACCCCATCCCCTCTTATCTCAGTATCATGTTTTTCGAAGATTATGGAAAATACAGCGTCTATAGCTGAAATCCTATTCTTTGAATTGAGAGCATCAGCTACATCAATACCCTCGTATATAGGCATTTCTATATGTGGTGCTGCACAGGAAAATAAGACGGTACTAAGTAAAAACAGCCTCAAGACAGTCTTCAACATTTTTTATACCTATTACCTCCAACCCAAAATTATTTTTTATTTTTCCAGTGTTTCCCAGAGGCATGACAGCCCGCTTAAACCCTATCTTTGATGCCTCCTTTATCCGTGCCTCTGCCTGTGTAACAGCCCTTATTTCACCCGAAAGGCCAACCTCGCCAAACACAAATATCTTTGGATCTACAGGGATATCTTTGAGAGAAGAGGCTATTGTTGTAATTATGCCAAGGTCAACAGCAGGCTCAATTATCCTGAGTCCTCCGACAACATTTACAAAAATATCCATCCCTCCAAGATAAAGGCCAGCCCTTTTTTCGAGCACTGCTACAAGCAGGTTTACCCTGTTAAAGTCAACGCCTATGGTCGTCCTTCGTGGCACCCCAAAGTTAGTCTGAGAAACAAGCGACTGTATCTCAACCATCAATGGCCTTGTACCTTCGAGGCTTGCAACAACAGTTGAACCTGAAACATTCAAAGGCCTTTCCAGAAGGAAAAGTTCGGACGGATTTTCTACCTCTAATAGTCCCGAATCTGACATCTCGAATATCCCTATCTCATTTGTTGAGCCAAAGCGATTTTTTACAGTGCGCAGTATGCGGTATGAATGTCCCCTGTCACCTTCAAAATAAAGGACTGTATCTACAATGTGCTCAAGTACGCGTGGACCAGCAATTGCTCCTTCCTTGGTTACATGCCCTACAAGGAATACAGGGATATCTGACCTTTTTGCAAATAGCATCAGTTTTGCAGCGCAGTCCCTCACCTGACTGACAGAACCTGGCGCAGAAACAAGCTCTTCAGTATAGACAGTCTGTATGGAATCTACAACTATTGCCTTCGGAGCAAGTTTTGACGCTGCATTAACAATGGCTTCGAGTGATGTCTCTGAAAGCAGCACTATCTCTTCAGAATTTATTGAAAGCCTTTCTGATCTGATCTTAATCTGCTCAGGAGACTCTTCACCTGAGACATAAAGTACCTTGCCGCATTCTTTTGAAAGACCCGAGAAGGTCTGTAAAAGTAACGTAGATTTCCCTATGCCCGGATCACCGCCAATGAGTACCACTGAACCTGCAACAACACCACCACCCAGAACCCTGTCGAGCTCTTTAATCCCTGTTGATGTCCTCTGTCCGTATTCACCTGTAATTGAACTCAAGGAACGGGGCTCTGCTTTGCCGAGATGACTTACAAGTGACGAATGACGGGTAACTGTTTCTTTCTTTTCTTCAACAAGGCTGTTCCATGCCCCGCAGTCCGGACATCTGCCGAGCCACTTAGGGCTTGTGTAACCGCAAGTCTGACATTGAAAGAAAGTTTTAATCTTTGGCATATATTTTTCGATTTAATTATAACAGAAGTATATTTAGGAGGGATTATTTATTTTCATGGACGTTGCCGTTAATCTTTTCAGCAAAACTCGTATTAAAATCTCCGCTTATAAATTCAGGATGGTTCATAACCTTTTTATGGAAGGGGATGGTTGTGTTTATACCCTCGATTATAAATTCATCAAGCGCTCGCCTCATCCTCGAAATCGCCTCTGTTCTATCCTTTCCATACACAATCAGTTTAGCTATAAGGGAGTCATAATGTGATGGTATAGTATATCCACTGTATATTGCTGTATCTACTCTCACACCTAAACCTCCGGGAAGCGACAGAAATGTGATCTTTCCTGGAGACGGGATGAACCTCTCAGGGTCCTCTGCGTTAATCCTGCATTCCATGGCATGACCTGATGACCTTATCTGGCTTTGTTTGTATTCCAATGGTAACCCTGCTGCAAGTTTAATCTGCTCTTTTATTATGTCAATACCGGTAACCGCCTCTGTTACAGGATGCTCTACCTGTATTCGGGTATTAATCTCTATGAAATAGATATTTCCTTTAGAGTCAACTATAAACTCCACCGTACCCACATTCCTGTATTTGATCGCACGTGCAGCCTTTACACCTAATTCTCCAATCCTCTTCTTGAACTTTTCTGTTGATGAGATAGGAGATGGGGATTCTTCTATAAGTTTCTGATGCCTTCTCTGTATCGAACAGTCCCTTTCACCGAGGTGGACAACGTTACCCTTACCATCTGCTATAATCTGTACCTCTATGTGCCTCATCTCAGGTATATATTCCTCTATATAAAGTTCGCTATTCCCGAATGCTGTTAGCGCCTCTCTCTGTGCCATGTAAAATGCCTGCTCAAGGTCTTTTTCCTCTTTTACAATCTTCATACCATGTCCTCCTCCACCAGCAGATGCCTTGAGCACTATCGGAAACCCTATCTTTTTTGCAATCTTTAGTGCCACCTCTTCTGTAGCAACGGGGCCGTCACTTCCAGGCACAACAGGTACACCTTTCCTCTTCATTATCTGCCTTGCCTTAGCCTTGTCCCCACCAAGTCTTATATTCTCAGGGGTTGGGCCTATAAATGTTATACCTGAGGTAATACACGCCTCGGCAAAATGATAATTCTCTGACAGAAACCCGTAACCTGGGTGTATTGCATCCGAGTCTGTTATCTCAGCAGCACTGAGTATTGCGGGAATATTCAGATAACTCTGGGTTACGCTTGCAGGCCCTATACAAACAGATTCGTCTGCAAGCCTTATATGAAGGGATTCTTTATCTATGTCTGAGTATATAGCAACAGTTTTTATTCCGAGCTCTTTGCAAGCACGGATAATCCTTACGGCAATCTCACCCCTGTTCGCTATTAAAATCTTCTCAAATAGTTTCATATTAATTAGCATAGAGCATAGAGCGGAGGGTATAGAGTTTCATACTTTTTTACTTTTAGCTTTTTGCTCTCAGCCACTTGCTTCTACGGGCTTGATAAGAAATAACGGCTCACCATATTCAACCGGCTGTCCATTCTCCACTAAGGCATTTACAACAACGCCGTCGACATCGCTCTCAATCTCGTTCATCAATTTCATAGCCTCTACAATACAGAGAACCTGGCCTTTGGTTACCTTTATACCTACTTCTACAAAAGGCGCTGCTTCAGGCGTAGGCGACCTGTAGAATGTGCCAACAATCGGTGAGGTTATTGTAGCGAGTCTCTGTGCCTCTTCCTCTGTCTCCGCAACTATCTTCTCCTGGAAAGCTTTAGATTTATGAACGGACATTTCCATTGAGGAGAAGATTTTTTCCCTCTTGATTTTTACCTTTGTCCCATCTTTTTCTATTTGTAGTTCAGTAATATCTGTTTCCTTGAGAAGTTCGATGAGATCTTTTAAATCCTCAAGTTCCATTATTTCACCCTTTCTATATATTCTGATGTCCTTGTGTCAACCTTAATAGTATCTCCCTCATTTATATGAAAGGGGACTCTAATAACAGCCCCTGTTTCCAATGTTGCCGGCTTGTTACCTCCTGATGCTGTGTCTCCTTTAAATCCAGCAGGGTCTGTTTTTATAATAACGAGATCAGCAAAGGTTGGAAGCTCCACACTTATTGGCATATCTTTATGATATAGGATCTTGACTGTCATATTTTCCTTAAGAAATTTTTTTGCTTCTCCGAGTTGAGCTGGCATAAGTGGTACTTGTTCATAAGTCTCTGTGTCCATAAAGTAATATAATTCGTCCTGACCATATAGATATTGCATAGTCTTTTCCTCAAGCCCTGGTTCCTCTAATTTTTCTCCGGATCTGAAAGTATCCTCAAGCACAGCGCCTGTTTTAAGGTTCCTCAATTTCGTCCTCACAATGGCGCCGCCCCTTCCCATCTTCACATGCTGGAAGTCTATTATCTCACAGGGTTCACCCTTAAATTCTACTTTTAGACCCTTTCTGAAGTCACTCGTTGAAATCAAATCAATACCTCCATTCAAAAGTACAATATTTTAGCATTTTCCACAAATTTTTCCATAAAGCCCGATTTTTGAGAAATCAAGATTAGTAGTATCCTACTTTATAATCTCAAGTTCTTTTGGAAGGGTTGTCATGACTTCATGACCATTTGATTTTACTATTATCATGTCCTCTATCCTTACTCCTCCAAGTCCCGGGACATAAATACCTGGCTCGATTGTAAAGACCATATCTTTTTTAATAACTTCTCTCTTATTCCATGTTATCCGCGGCAATTCATGTACCTGTATACCAATTCCATGGCCTGTACCGTGACCAAAGAACTCGCCATAACCTGCCCTTTTTATAACTTCTCTGGCAGAAAAGTCGATGTCCTTAGATTTTACGCCGGGCAAGATTTTTAAAATAGCACTCTTGTTTGCCTTTAATACGATTTGATATATCTCCTTTTTTTTACTGACATTATCTCCTCCAATGAGCAATGTCCTTGTCATATCAGAGAAATAACCGTCAGCCTCTCCACCCCAGTCTATAATTATAAGATCACTTTTATTCAATTTCCTTTCGGTTGGTTTTGCATGGGGCATAGCAGAATTCGGACCTGATGCAACAATCACATCAAATGGAATTTGCCTGCACCCATTCTTCTTTAATCTCTCTTCGAGTCTGAGTGCTATTGCTCTCTCTCTCACCCCATGCTTCATATAGGGTTTCACCTCAAGAAAAGCAGTCTCTGCACGCCCTACTGCCTCTCTGATTGAATTGATCTCAATAACATCCTTTATTTCCCTTAACCTTTCTATAAGTCCCTCAAAGGCATTCAAACTTAAACCTATATTAGATAATCTTCTAAAAACCTCATAGGCCATAGAAGACTCAAAGCCGAGTTTTTTAATAGCAGTCTTTTTAGAGAGGCCTTTTATGGTTTTAATCATATCTCCTTTTCCTATAATAATATCCCATCCTTTCACCTCTTTTTCCGCCTGCTCTTTATATCTGAAGTCAGTTACAAAAAAAGTCTCCTTCCTTGTAATTAAGATAAGACCAGATGAACCTGAAAAGCCAGTAAGATAGCGTACATTATGTACATCAGTAACAAGAAAGCCATCAATCCCTTTTCTTTTAATGGAGTCCCTTACTTTAGTAAGGCGTGACGAGTAATTATCACCTAAATTGAGCGATTCTTTAGTCATGTCGTCATTCCTGCGAAAGCAGGAATCCAGAAAACAGATGTGCTGGATTCCCGCTCAAGGGACTGCGGGAATGACAAACTATTTCTACCTGATGGGTGATAAGGAGATTTCTTGTATAACATTTATTTTCAATGCCTCATGAGTATTTTGCAACAAAAATCGCTCAATTTAGGTATCAATCACTTTGACAGGATATTTTTAGCAGACCTCAGGGCAAGGAGATAACTATCAGGACCAAAGCCGCTTATCTGTCCAACTGCAACCTCTGTTATAAAAGACTTTTTCCTGAATTCTTCACGTTTGGAGATATTTGACAGATGAACCTCAATAGCGGGCTTATTCATTGCTGCAATGGCATCCCTTATTGCTATGCTTGTGTGGGTATAGGCAGCAGGGTTTATAATCAGTGCGTCATAATCACCTTTCTGTATTGCTTCAACAATCTCTCCTTCACTGTTAAACTGTTTCGTCCTCACATCAATGCCAAGATCCGAGGCAAGGGAAAGAATATCTTTATTTATAGCTTTGAGAGATTTAGTCCCGTATATATCCGTCTCCCTTTTGCCGAGGAGATTTAGGTTAGGACCATGAATGATTAAGACCTTCATTGGATAGACATCTCATCTCTTCCGATTATCATTGATGAAACAGCGCCGTTAACCTTTTCGACAGTCTCTTTAAGTACTTCCGAAAAACTCATCACGCCTCTTTTTAATACCAGCGAGTAAACCGTCCAGTTTTGCTATTAATTCCTCCTTGTCCTTTCCAAGAAGCTTTAAAAGCGTCTTCAGTTCCTCGATACGCTGCATCACATGCATATTGCCGGGTTTTACCGAGAGAATCCTTCTATATATATTCATAGCCTCCATAAACTTGTCCTGCAATATATATGGGTCAGCATCACCTATACTTAATATAGTTTCTGTTTGCGCCTCTTCTGCTTGTTCACCTATTTCAGAAAGGGGCTCTTCAACAGCTTCTATAACTTCTTTACTGACAGGGATCTCATCGGAGACCTGCCGAGACTGGGGAAACTTTTCCTCCCCTATTTCTGTTACTCCCTCTGGTTCAAAATGGAGTGCTTCCTTGTCCTTCGCTGTTTCTGGTACTTTAGGATGAGGTTTAGGCCCTTCTTCTATATCTGAAAGGCTCGTTGCTGCCCATTCATCCATTGGGTTCAGTTTTAATACTGTCTTAAATTCTTTAACTGCCCTATCTCTTTCACCAAGGTCCCTGTAAATCTCGGCCAGCTTTTTATGGGCATACAAATTGTCAGGTATTGCACTAATAACCTTCTCAAATTCAGCCTTTGCTTCTTCAAGCATACCCCTCTCAAAGTATATCTTACCCAAGAAAACACGTGCACTCATATATCCAGGCTGTTTTTCAAGTCCTTTCCTAAGGACATCTATGGCCTCGCCAAACATGCCTGCCTTCTTATATTCTTCAGCAAGAGGGATAAAGAGCTTTGAATTCGGGTCTTTATCTATCTTTTCCTTTAATCTCTCGATTTCTTCAAGTGCCATAATATGCCCAAATTTTCTACAAAATAGGGGAAAAAGTCAAGCCCTGATTTCAACCAACCTCTCCAATATTGCATCTGCAACAGAATTTTTGGACAGAAGAGGAAGCTCTATTTTTTTCTCTTTATCAATAATTACGACCCTGTTTGTATCAACATCAAATCCTGAACCAGCTTCAGTAACATCATTGAATATAATCATATCCATATTCTTTTCTTTTAATTTCTTTTCTGCCCTTTCAATCCTTCCACCTGTCTCTGCGGCAAACCCAATGATAAAGGGCCTGTTTTTCTTTTTCCCAATCTCTGAAAGGATATCTGGGGTTTTGTTAAGCCTTAAAAGCAGTTCTCCAGATTTTTCAATCTTATTTTTATGTTTTTCTGCAGGCATAAAATCAGAAACAGCAGCAGACATTATCAGCACAGTTGATAAATTTAGCTCTTTATTTACAGCGTCCAACATATCCGCTGCGGTCTCTACAGGAATAAAATTAACCCCTTTAGTCGGATTTAATGATGAATGGCCGCTTATTAACGTTACCTGTGCACCTCTCCTTAACGCAGCACTTGCAATAGCATACCCCATCCTGCCTGATGACCTGTTCGATATAAACCTGACAGGATCAAAATACTCTCTTGTAGGGCCTGCGGTTACAATTACCTTTTCTTTTACAAGATCCTTCTTTGTGATTGAAGATTTTATCGACTCGACAATCTCAGAAACCCCTGACATCCTTCCCATCCCCTCTTCTCCACATGCCAGAGCCCCTTTTTCAGGTCCAACCTGGATAACTCCACGGGATAAAAGATATCTTAGATTTTCCTGAAAAATGGGATTCTCATACATCCTCCAGTTCATTGCAGGGGCAATAATTAGCTTACCCCTGAATGAAAGCAGACTTGTGCTCAGAAGATTGTCAGCAATCCCCCTTGCAAACTTTCCAATTATATTTGCTGTTGCCGGGGCTATAACCATGATATCCGCATTGGCAGGCAACATTATATGCGCCAAGGGATCACTGAAGAGGTCCGAATAAACCCTGTTCTGAGAGGCGACCTCGAGAGACAGCGGTGTTATAAAATTTTTTGCGGCCTCGGTCATAATAACGGTAACTGACGAACCTTCTTCTCTGAGTCTTCGTATTAAATCAACAGCCTTGTATGCCGCAACTCCACCTGTTACGCCAATGAGTATGGATTTATTCCTTAGCACCTTCCTCTCGTTTTTCACTGAATAGACCCTCCAGAGCCTTTTTGTCCATCACCTCTTTTTCGTGCAGATAGACTTTTAGATCCTTCTCAAACTCTGTAAGATCCTCACCGCTGATTTCCTTCTTTTTCTCCTCGAGGAGTTTTCTGTAGTCAAATTTCTTAGCTTCTTCCTTTGCCTTATTTGCGCTTTCACCGGTCAGGAATTCGATGGTATTACTTATCGTCTCCTCAAGGGATATCGTACTAACCTTTCTTGCCTTTGTCTTAACCTTAGGATTAGCGCCTGCAGCGAGTTCTTTTGCCCTCTGAACTGCTATTGCTATTATCCTGAATTTTCCATCAATCTTATTATGGTCATATTCAATCGGTAGAGAAATAATATCCATACTTACCTCCTTCCGCCTCAGGCGGACCTATTTTAAAAACCTCTCTTCAATCCAAAGCGGGTTGATCATCTTACTTCTGACCCTGTGCGAGATTATTACAGCTTCTATTTCCTTGAGTGCATCCTCAAAAATATCGTTAATTATAACATAATCATATTTGTAGTAGCTGTTTATTTCACAAACCGCCTTCTCAAGCCTTTTTTCTATCTCCTCTTTTGAATTCATCATTCGCTTTTCGAGTCTTTCTTTCAGTACCTCGATAGAGGGCGGGAGTATGAAGATATATGTACCTTCTCTGTATTTCTCCTTTAGCTGCATTGCCCCCTGTGTGTCTATATCCAGAATGATATCAACACCTGAATCCATAAGTTCTTCAAGCCTCTTCTTTAATGTGCCGTAAAGCTCTCCGTGTATTTCAGCCCACTCTATAAATTCTTCTTTATCAGCCATCAACTTGAACTCATCCCGGCTAATAAAGGTATAGTCCCTGTTATTAACTTCTTCAGGCCGCGGGTGTCTTGTTGTATATGATACTGAAAATTTCAGATTAGTTAGTGCCGAAACAAGTTTCTTGCATAACGTTGTTTTGCCGGCCCCTGAAGGTGCGGAGACTATAAATAAGCTGCCTCTATTCTTCTTCTCCTGCAAGGGCTTCCTTACCTTCTAAGAATCTCTGTGTAATTGTCTCTGCCTGAATCGCTGACAATATAATATGGTTACTGTCGGTCACTATTATCGAGCGGGTGCGTCTCCCTTCTGTTGCATCAATTAATCTGCCGCCCTTCTTTGCCTCCTCACGAAGCCTCTTCATAGGTGCAGAACCTGGGGTCACAATTGCAACAACCTTAGAGGCAGCCACAACATTGCCAAACCCGATATTAACGAGTACCGGACTGAGGTCACCTTTTTTCATAATTATTCCTTTTTCTCCCTTTCATTGTAAATTCTGTACCTGTTCTCTCATCTTTTCAACCTCAGTTTTCATCTCTACTGTAAGATTAGATATAGCATAATCACTTGACTTATTGGCTAAAGTATTTACCTCCCTGCTTATCTCCTGAAGAAGAAAATCGAGTTTTCTTCCTATAATATTACCATTTCTTAGAATTTCCACAAACTGTTTTATATGGCTTTCTATCCTGCTTGTTTCTTCTGATATATCAAGTTTCTCGGCCATTATTGCAGCCTCTTGAATAATCCTGGTATTGTCTATACCTTCAGGTTCGAGTATCAGCCTCAGTCTTTCTGTGAATTTTTCCCTCCACCTTAAAACCTCATTTGGCGCAAGTAATTTTATTTCATTGTTCATCGTACTCAAAGACTCCACTCTATCGCGTAACTCCTCTGAAAGCAGTTTGCCTTCCTTAACCCTCATGTCCTCAAGACTCATTGAGGCTTCATTAAAAACAGCGTAAAGTGCATCTATATCATATTTCGGGTCTTCTTCGATAAGGAGTTCACTGTATTGTACAAGTGTATCTAGGTCTATCTTTCCATGCATAGAGAGTTCTTTTTGTAAATCCTGTAAGGCGGTATATATATTCCTTGCCCCTTCCTTATTTATTTTTAATTGTGTTGCCTTATGATTGTTTGTCGAGACAGAAACATCAAACCTTCCTCTTTGAAACCTTGTTTTAAGGATATTCCTTAAAGGTATTTCATATTGACTCATATAAGGGGGCATCTTTATTGCTACGTCCATAAACCTGTGATTTAATGAGCGGATCTCAACCCTGAAGCCATTATTTTCTGCACTGCCAAAACCTGTCATACTCTGTACCATATTTTTATAAACTATAAATCAGTTATCCAATTTAGTCAAATACTGCCTATTGACTTGGCTCACCACAGTTTGTCATTCCCGCTTGTCGGGAATCCTTCTTCGTGCTTTCGAACAAGTCGGAAGGATTGCGGACAAGCCGCAATGACAAAAAGTGATAAGAATGTCGCCTTACTAATGACCGCCTTAGTAACCGTCAAATCATGGGAGCTTGAAAAATAGACTAACAATTGACTAAAATCAGTAATTAAATTTTTGTGGAGGGATAAAAATGGCTGACACAGTGGAAATAAGATGGCATGGAAGGGGAGGTCAAGGAACGGTCACTGCTGCCAAGGTGCTCGCAGATGCTTGTTTGAGCGGCGGGAGATATGTACAGGCATTCCCTGAATATGGCCCTGAAAGGGCTGGAGCGCCATTGAGAGCATATAACCGCGTAAGTTCAAAGGAACTCCGTATGCACTGTCCTGTACTTCGGCCACAGGTTGTCAGTGTTGTTGATGCTACACTAATTGACAGCATTAATGTTACGGAGGGGGCTACAAAGGATGCAATATTTGTTGTTAACACCTCAAAAGGCCCAAAGGAGATAAGGGCAAGGCTCAATATAGAACCAGGACAAAAGATTTTCACAATAGATGCAACAAAGATAGCCATGGAGTGCATCGGAAGGGCACTACCAAATGCTTCTATGCTTGGTGCTGTATGTAAGGTGGCCGGCCTTGTAACCCTTGAGCATCTCCTTGAGGATGTCAGAAAAAGCTTTGGCAAGAAGTTTTCTCAAAAGATAATAGATGGCAATATCGAGGCAACAAGGCGCGGGTACGAGGAGGTAAGGGAAGGATGAAACTAAAAGGATGGGGAGAGCTCACGCCAGGGGCTGTGATACTTGAGGCAGGAAATGCAGTAGAGTTTAAGACAGGCTCATGGAGGTCGTTTAGACCTATATGGAAGGAAGAAAACTGCATACAGTGTCTCTTTTGCTGGCTGTATTGCCCGGATATGGCAATTAAGGTAAAGGATGGTAAAAGGGCAGAGTTTGATTATGATTATTGCAAAGGTTGTGGTACATGTGCCCTCGAATGTCCCGGAAAGAAAGGGCAGAAGGCTATTGTAATGGTAGAGGAGGCCAAATAATGGCAAAGACTGTTGCTGCAACAGGAAACGAGGCAGTTGCTAATGCCTTAAGGCAGGTGAATCCTGATGTCAGTGCGGCATACCCTATAACCCCTGCCACCGATATCATGCAAAGGTTTACAAGTTTTGTATCCAACGGTAAGGTTAAGACAGAAATGATCCTTGTTGAAAGTGAGCACAGTGCAATGAGCGCGTGTATTGGAGCCTCAGCAGCGGGTGGAAGGGTCATGACTGTTACATCATCCCAGGGACTTGCCCTTATGTGGGAGATGTTGTTTATTGCCTCGGGTTTGAGGTTGCCAATAGTTATGCCTGTTGTAAATAGGGCGCTTTCAGCGCCATTGAATATTCACTGTGACCACTCCGATGCTATGGGTGCAAGGGACTCCGGGTGGATACAGCTATGGTCTGAGAATGGACAGGAGGCATATGATAATACAATACAGGCATTCCTCATTGGAGAGCACATGGATATAAGACTTCCTGTGATGGTATGTATGGACGGCTTTATAATAAGCCATTCCATAGAGAGGATAGAATATCTGGAGGATAACGAGGTCAAAAACTTCATTGGTGAATTCAGACAGTTAAACCCGCTTCTTGATATAGAACATCCGGTTAGCTATGGCCCTTTAATACTTCCTGATTATTATATGGAGTTTAGGAAGGCACAGGATGAGGTTGAGTCAAAGGTTTTCAGGGTAGTTTTGGATGCAGCAAAAGATTTTGAAAAAATCTCAGGCAGAAAATATGGGCTGTTTGAAACATACAGGCTTGATGATGCTGAAATAGGGCTGGTTATACTGAACTCTGCTGCAGGCACATCAAAAGATGTTATTGATGAATTCAGAAACAGGGGCATAAAAGCAGGACTGTTAAAACCAAGATTATACAGGCCATTTCCTTACAAAGAGACAGGCGAGGCATTAAAACATCTGAAAGCTGTTTGTGTACTTGACAGGGCTGACGCCTTTGGGGGTTCTTATGGACCACTGTTTATAGATATCTCAACAAGTCTTTATACTTACAGTAAAAAGCCTATACTCATCAATAAGATATATGGACTCGGCGGAAGGGATTATCTGCCAGAGCATGCAGAGCTTGTGCTCAACGAACTTACTGAGATAGCAAAGACAGAAAAAGTAAAGACCATCAAAGAATACATCGGGGTGAGGGGGTAATATGGCAAGACCACTTAGCTTAAAAGAGATTTCAAAAAAAGAAGTGTTGATATCATCAGGTCACCGGATGTGTGCTGGCTGTGGCGCACCTACGGTCATAAAGATGGTTCTTCTTGCATCTGACTACCCTATTATAGCAGCAACTGCAACAGGATGTCTTGAGGTTTCGACTTGCATCTCTGATTACACCGCATGGAAAATCCCATGGATTCACAGTGCCTTTGAGAATGCTGCTGCAACTATTTCAGGTGTTGAAACAATGTACAGGTCTTTAAAAAAGCAGGGCGTTATCAGCAAGGAAATAAAATTCGTAGCATTCGGCGGTGACGGCGGCACTTACGATATAGGACTGCAAAGCCTTTCTGGTGCAGTAGAACGAGGGCATGATATGCTGTATATTTGCTATGATAATCAGGCATATATGAATACAGGGATTCAGCGTTCAAGCGCTACACCACGTGGCGCTGATACTACAACAATGCCTGCGGGAAGCGTTGTTCCTGGAAAGACTGAGCCGAGGAAAAACCTCACAAGGATTATGGCAGCACACGATTTACCATATGCTGCACAGGCATCTCCAAGCCACTGGATGGATCTCATGAAGAAAGTAAGAAAGGCATTTGATATAAAGGGTCCAAAGTTTATGAATATACTTTCACCTTGCAACCGAGGATGGAGGTCAAGGACTGATGAGGCCATAATGCTGAGCAGACTTGCAGTCGAGACATGTCACTGGCCGCTCTATGAGGTCGAGTATGGAGTTACAAAAATAACCTTTAAGCCAAAGGAGAAAAAACCAATTGTAGATTTCCTTAAACCACAGGGAAGATTCAAACACCTCTTCAAACCTGAAAATGAATGGATGATAAAAAAGTTACAGGAAGATATAGACAGAGAATGGGAAAGATTGCAAAAGGAGGCATCCCTATCCGCCCCTTGATTATAAATAATTAATGGGGAACATTGCAGCCACAGGGTATTATTAGATACTTTGAAAGAAATAAAGTTTGTAGTTGAAATAAGTATTGACAAAGGTATAACTTTAAGTTATATTTGGGTATGAAAACAGCGGTATCAATACCAGACGAAATCTTTAAGGAAGTAGAAGAATTTGCAAAAGAACACAAATATTCCAGAAGTGAAGTATTTGCTATTGCTGTAAAAGAATTTCTTGAAAGACTCAAATCAAGACAACTTTTAGATACGCTCAATAAACTTTATTCAGATATTGAAACTCCGGAAGAAGTCAAATTAAGAAAAAAAGCTATACGACACTATGCGAAAAAGGTTTTAAAAGAGCCATATTAGGTGAATACTTGGATATAAAACAGGGAGATATATATTGGATTGATTTTGGGATTCCTGAAGGTTCAGAGTCTGGATACAGACATCCCCATGTCGTCATTCAAAACAACGTATTCAATGCGAGCAAGATTAATACAGTGGTAGTTTGTGCTTTAACCTCTAATCTAAAATGGACAAAATCTCCAGGTAATGTATTGCTTAAAAAAGGAGAGGCAAATCTCCCAAAAGACAGCGTGGTGAACGTATCTCAAATCGAGACAATAGATAAATCATTCCTTGTTGAGAAAATCGGCTCCTTATCTCCTTCAGGGATTAAGCAGATAGTAGAGGGTGTTAAGCTTTTAGTAGAACCGAGAGAAGTATAGTTATGGTGGACGGTAGGGGATTCGAACCCCCGACTTCCACGTTGCGAACGTGGCGCTCTCCCAGCTGAGCTAACCGCCCATATCATGTCCTGCAATGGTATATTATAAAGCTACATTGACTGTCTCCACAAGTTATCTTTACGTATCAGATAATGACACATAATCAAATAATATGGGTCTGGTATATTTAAGATGATTAAATACGCAGGATTACAAATAGAATATTTTAAATGTTATAATAGTTATTTCAAATTCAGCCTTGATATTAATTTAATAGTTTTATCTAAGGTCTTTAAAACAAATAATTCGGGGCGTAGCGCAGCCTGGTTTAGCGCACCTGCCTTGGGAGCAGGGGGTCGGAGGTTCAAATCCTCTCGCCCCGACCATTCCTTAAAGACCATTTCAGCCACCATGCATAATACCATTCCCCGAACAAAATGGTTAAAAACATTAGTCCGAAGCCTGCTATGATATCCACAACATAATGATACCTGCAGTATACAGTGGAAAATATAAGCGCTGAAACAACTGGCAGCGATATCCAGAAAAACCTTCTCTTGAACCTGTAAGAAAGATAAAGCACAGTTAAAGCTACAGCAGTATGTCCACTCGGGAAGGCGTCTCTTTTTATACCTTCAAGGCGGTTTAAGAGTCTCTGAATTGGCTCTGTAATAAAAAGGCCTTGCAGTTCGGTATCATGGTTTATGGTAAATCTTGGTCCGAGTGCAGGCATGAGTATATAACCGAGATAGGATAGGTAAAAACAGAATATAATCAGAAACAATGACCGGTTAAATTCTTTTTTCTGATTATTCAGTAAAAGGCTAATGCCGAAACTTATCGGGATAAAATAGTATGTTGAATAGGCGATTTGAAGCATATCAGTCAGAAGCGGACTCATAATCCTTTCGAGTATGACTGTGGGATGATTGTTAAATATCAGATAATCAAGCCTGATGAGTATCGGGTCTATGTCCTCTGGATTAACATAATGAACGAGCCATTCGAGGCTGTCAAAGATCACCAGCACACATATAATCGGGAAAATAATATCATAAAAACCACCCATGAACCTGCCGCTATCTTTAAATCTGATAAGAATAATCTGAGCAATAACGAGAATTGAATAAAGACTTATTAAAAAAGGTGCCTTTGGTATATGCTGATAAAATACAAGGGTTAATATTAAAAGGAATAAAAGGAAGATGATTGTTACTGTATCTGCAGGTCTCTGTTTAAATATTATTCTCCCCATCAGAGCTTGCTTAAGGCCCTCCTGATGGCTTTTTCTTTTTTCGAGAGCTTTCTCGGGTTACCTTTTCTACGAGGTTCGATATATTCATCTCTGTCATCATATTCTTCTTCGTCAGAATAAGATGGAATCTTTCTTTTAATGGCCTTCAGAAAATTCTCTGCTGATACAGGGATAGAACCTGATGCCCACGCATGATTCACAATATCCCTGTCCGATGTAACAACAATCCATTCACGTCTATCAGAAGAAATTATACGCTTGATAACAGAATCAGCCTTTTCACCAATCCTCGAATAGATAACCTTTACCCCGCTAATTACAGAATGATTCTCCAGTGCCTCTCCTGTCTTCCATCCATCAAAGACAACTGTTATGTCATGACCTTTTTTCTTCTTGTAGGCAATTAAAGAATAGATCAGTATCTCCCTCTGGTTTTTAAGGTCTTTATGGTAGATGCCGATTAAGTTGTAACCATCAATGATAATTGAAGAAATAGCAAACCCTCCTTGAGTATTATATTATAATCTTCGTAAACGTTTTCAAAAACGAATCTTTGACCATGAAGTTTCAGGGGCTAAGCAGAAAGGTTTTTTGATGTCTTTTATGCGCTCTACAACAGGAGGATGGGAATAATAAAATGCTGCGTAGAGAGGATGGGGATGGAGGTTTGAAAGATTATCCTTTGAAAGTTTTATCAAGGCACTTGCCATATCCTCCCTATTTTCTGTCAGTTCACATGCAAACCTGTCTGCCTCTTTCTCAAATCGTCTTGAAACATAATTACTCAACGGAATGAATGGGAAAGAAATAATCCCTCCTATAAAACTGAGTATAACAACCTTCGCAAAAATAGTTCCACGCTCAATGTGAAAAAGCCCTGTTAGGAAATCTGACTGAAGAATCCTGAAAGATATATATATCCCAATAATCGAAAGGATTTCCAGTGCAATGATCATTTTAAAAACATGTTTCTTCTTCCAGTGTCCGGCTTCATGAGCAAGCACGGCAAGTATCTCGTCATGATCCATTTTTTCGAGCAGCGTATCATAGAGTATGATTCGTTTTACATTCCCTATTCCTGAAAAATATGCATTCGTGTGCCGACTCCTTTTTGATGCATCTATTTTGAAAACCCTGCTAACCTTGATATTAACCTTCTGCGCCAGTTCTTTGATCTTATCTTCAAGCCCATGTTCTTCAATCGGCGTAAATTTATTAAATAAGGGTTCGATGACATATGGAGAAATGTACATTATGAAGAGAATGAAAACAAGGGAAAAACCCCAGACCCATAGCCACCAATAGTGAGGACTTGATTGAATTAACCATAGTCCAACTGATGCTATAATGCCCATAAGGATAGTGGAAAGAAGGATTGATTTCAAAAAATCAGTTAACCATAATTTTGGTGTCATGGCATTAAAGCCGTATTTATTCTCGATTTTAAATGTGTTGTAGAGGCTGAAAGGAATAGAAAGAAGTGTACTTGCATAGCTTAAAAGCATGAAAAACAGTATGCCTGTTAAGATGAAAGGCCAGTTGAGTGATGCAATCCAAGAATTATATATATTCAATACCCCCCCAAAGATGAAAATGATCGTTATAACATTACCGAATATTAATGAAATAAAACTAAATCGTGTTTTCTCCGCCTCATACTCATGCACTTTTTTCAAAAGTGCTTCATCTATCTTCCCTTTAAATTCATGCGGTATTGATAACCCAAATCTCCTCATGTACTTGAGATTCAAATAACGCAGCATGTAATCAAAGCCTTCTTTAAGGATATAAACGCAGAGGATAAGAACAAGATATGTTTTCAGATAATGTCTCCTTTTAAATGAATTATCTTTATATTTTAGCTTAAATAATTAATAAGGGAATACGGACGTATGCATTCATAGGTCCTGTACTTCCCATGAACCCGGATATTTTATGTGACAAAATAAGGAACCGTGTTGATTACGTTTTTATAGACAGATTAAATTATGTAACAAAGACAATCAACATATATAATCGGCTGGGATTGCAGAAATGGCTTGATAGAGATTTTACCGATAATATTATTAAAAGGCTGAAAAGAGGCTTTGACAGAAAAAACGTAAAGCTCTGTGTTATTCTTCTCTATACTTTAACAAACTTTTTTTGAGTTATACACATATGGCCTTTACCTGTGACTTAGAACACCTACACATAGGAGAGATATCCCGGGGTTTCCATTATCCAGATGAACTCTCCATTAGATTACACCTTTACGTTACAGTCTTCTCACCATGCCGGCACTTTTTTAATCACAGGGAGGAAGTTCTCTCCCCTCTCGTGGTAGCGCCCTTTTTGCATGCTTTTATACACAGGGGATCTTCGCAGTGCACACAAACTACTGGCATACCTACGATTCCTGCTTTACGGCTCAAGTTTCTCCCTAAGTCCTTCCTACTAATAGGACATCATCATTTTACTGTTACACCCTGAAAATTATTTTGTTGCTAATTATCCATAAAACGTGTTATTCTATTTTAGAGTTTCAGAAGTTTTTGCCAATTCAAGGCCACAAAGACTTTTAGCTTTGTGGCTTTTTATTTGTGTCCTTCTGAAAGTTCAATTTATAAATAAGGAGGTACACAAAATGACAGAAGGAACAGTGAAGTGGTTCAATGAGTCAAAGGGTTTTGGCTTTATTACGAGCGAAGACGGCAGTGATTTATTTGTCCACTATTCCTCTATCCAGAGCAATGGGTTCAAATCCCTTGCCGAGGGTGACAGAGTCAGCTTTGATACTGAAAAAGGTCCTAAGGGCCCCAAGGCAATCAACGTCGTAAAACAGTAAGGAACTGCGGAGCCCCCTGTGTACTGCAGGGGGCTCTCTCTTCAGGGAGAAGACAGATGATCAGCGAGCAAAAAAATACCGAACGGTCCGAAAGAAGGCAGCAGAAAATTGATGCAGGTCTGTTGTCTGCCCGTTACCCGTATATTACATCGATCGTCATCACCATGGACTACTATCAGAAGGGCGCTGGCCAGGTGCTCATGAAACGCATGGTCAATTTCTTCCCCGGAAGTCCCGCGTATTTCCTGATGGAGTGCATGAGGAACGATTGCACCAAAGGCGGCTTTGATCTGGAACCGGTGATTGCCACGATGGTGAAAGACCGTCTGGAATCAGGAGACGGTGAACTTACCTGCCCAGGAAACAATGCCTCCGGCCATGCACGGATCTCTTACAAGGTTGCTATACAGTATAACGACACTGACCAATAAGAGGTACAGCTTCTTCCTGCTGCCCTCGTACAACTCATACTCAAGGAGCCTGCATTCTATCCCGCTGTTAAAAAATTGTATCCTTCGTTGTGCCCTCAACCCCACCTTCTTTGCCAGGGCAAGGTTTCCCGTGAAGATAAATCCTGTTCTTTCTTGATATCGGTGGCAATAATCCTGCAATCAATGGTCTTTTCTACCTCTCTTTTTGCTTGTATACGCAGATCATTCCACAGCGATTTGTTGAATCCCTTTAGATGCATGAACCCGAAATTATTTCTCAAGAGACCCGGTGCCTTATTAAGAGCAATGAATGCAGCCTCTATGGCAAGGGTGCCGCTTCCACACATGGGATTGATGAAATGGCCGCTGCCGTTCCATCCAGTTGCCATAATAACTGCAGCAGCAAGGGTCTCCTGTATGGGCGCTGTCATGGGGATCTTTCTGTACCCGCGTCTGGATAGGGGTTCCCCCGAGGTATCAAAATACACGGAGCAGGAGATTAAGCCGGAGGGTATCGTCAATTGTCCCCTCGGTCGCTATGCCTGCAATGGTTTCGGATAGTACAGGAAATCTTAGCAGAAGGAGTTCTTCTCTCAAAAAAGGCGTTATGCCCTTTGCACAGGTAATCAGAATTCTGCTTTTTCCCATGCCTTTATTTTCTTTTTCTATCCGATACGTCTTTCCGGGCTGTGTGGGTGATGATGAAATTCTCGGGCTGCAAATCAGGGTCTTTCTCAAGCTCCTCAACAAAGACAGTGATTGCCTTTCGCATGAAGGCTGAGAAGTGTACGCCCTTCGGTAGTGCAAGGATCCTCTGACGTGTATCTTCGTCAATTGTTGCTGTGTACTTTGCCATAACTACTCCTTGTTCGATAAATCCTCTGGTTTATTGATTGTAGCACAAAGAATAGCAGTTAACAGTAGTGTGAATTGTAAATCGTCAAAGAAGATAAACTATTATCTATAGCTTTTATCTGTTTATTTATTGTATAATTAACAATATTGTCTTGTCCCACCAGAGACATTGTCGATTAAAACCGGATTGATATGCCTCGTGAGATACTAAGTAACTAAATTTATCTTTTATTTTCGATAGGGCTGCATTAGCGCATAAGATTTTTAAAGGCAGAAAAGAGGATTGTTTCGTTTATGAGACGTGATGATTTAAGGAATATTGCTATTATAGCCCATGTTGATCATGGCAAAACTACACTTCTTGACGGGATGATGAAACAGTCTGGAATCTTCCGCTCCAATGAAAAGGTGCAGGAGCGTATTATGGATAATACTGACCTTGAGAGGGAACGCGGGATAACAATCATGGCAAAGAATACAGCAGTTACCTATAAGGGGATAAAGATTAACATCGTGGACACCCCTGGCCATGCAGACTTTGGTGGTGAGGTTGAAAGAACGTTAAAGATGGTTGATGGCGTATTATTACTTGTTGATGCTTCAGAAGGTCCTTTGCCCCAGACGAGATTTGTCCTGAAAAAGGCCCTTGAACTCAAACTCCCTCCAATCCTTGTTATTAACAAGATAGACAGGTCCGATGCAAGGATTCAGGCTGTCCTGAACGAGGTGTATGACCTCTTTATTGACCTTGATGCCACGGAAGAGCAGCTTGAATTTCCTGTTATTTATACAAATGCCAGACGGGGTATCGCAAAACTTAACATGGAGGAAGATTCGGATAACCTTAAGCCGCTCTTCGAGATGATAATGAAAACAATACCACCTCCTGCAGGTGAGTATGACGGCGTATTACAAATCCTTGTCACAAATATCGACTATGATGACTATATCGGAAGGCTCGCGATAGGACGTATCTTCTCAGGCACAGTGAAGGTAGGTGATTATGTCTCTATGGCAAAGGGTGATGGTGAGGTGTCAAAGACAAAGGTTTCATCTCTGTTCACCTTCCATGGTCTTGATAGGATCGAGACAAAAGAGGTCTCTGCCGGAGAGATTATCGCCCTTGCCGGCATTGAGGGGATAAACATAGGAGATACCATCACAGATGCGGAAAACCCCAGGGCACTGCCGAGGATAAAGGTGGATGAGCCTACCATTTCGATGGTATTTTCTGTTAACACATCTCCTTTTTCAGGAAGGGAAGGCAGATATGTAACATCCAGAAAATTGAGAGAAAGGCTTGAAAAGGAGCTTCTTTATAACGTATCCATAAATATAGATTTTGACGATATGGATTCTTTTAAGGTCATGGGGCGTGGAGAGTTACAGCTTGCTATCCTTATAGAGATGATGAGAAGGGGGGGATACGAGCTTTCTGTTGCCATGCCCGAGACTATAACAAAGACAATAAACGGTGTCTTACATGAACCTATGGAACTGCTGGTAATAGATGTGCCTGAGGATTATATTGGTGTTGTTACCCAGCAGGTAGGGATGAGAAGGGGCATAATGCAGAAGATGCAGAACAATGGTTACGGCAGGGTAAGGTTTGAATTCAGGATACCATCGAGGGGTCTGATCGGTTTCAGGTCACAGTTCCTTACCGATACAAGAGGTACAGGACTGCTTAACCATCTCTATGATGGGTATGAGCCATGGCAAGGACCGCTTTCAAAGAGGCAGACAGGAGCACTTATAGCTGACAGGCAAGGGATTTCCACTACCTATGCACTTTTTCACCTGCAGCCAAGGGGGGTACTCTTCATCAGGGAGAATACCACTGTATTTGAGGGCATGATTATAGGTGAGAATTCAAGAGAAAATGACCTTGAAGTTAATGTCACAAAGGAGAAGAAACTTACAAACATGCGTTCTGCCAACGCAGATGATGCACTGCAGTTGATACCCCAAAGGATTATGAGCCTGGAGCAGGCGATAGAATTTATTAAGGAAGATGAACTTGTTGAGGTAACACCTAAATCTATCAGGTTGAGAAAGAAGATACTGGAAACCAACAAAAGGCATCTTAGGTACCTTGACAAAAAAGACTTAAAAGAGGCTGTTGCATAAGTCTTCAGGTCCTTCAACCCATTTCTCTCCAGAAGTTTACTGAGATGCATTCTTATATTCTTCTATTAAAGTTTCTATCAATTCTTTTACAGGAATAATTCCTTTTGCTCTATATGCATTCTCTCCGGCAAATGCAAAGCCGTCTGTCAAATTACCTTTTTGAGCATTTATCAAGGCAAGAGCAATGCAATACGGACTGTTTTTATAATCACACGTTATGATGCAGTGATAAGGGCATTTGAACGGTTTCCTTTTCCCCTGATTGACATCATCAAGAAATTCATTCTTAATCGCTCTTCCCGGCATTCCAACAGGGCTTTTGATAATCACAATATCTTCTTTCCTCGAATCCACATAAGTCTGCTTAAACTTTGCCGATGCATCACATTCATGAGTGGTAACGAACCGTGTTGCCATCTGCACACCAGAAGCTCCTAACTGGAAAAATCTGTAAATGTCTTCTCCTATATAGATGCCTCCGGCAGCAATTACTGGAATGGGTTTATTGTATCCTTCTCCAAATAGTTTTAACACCTGCACCACTTCCGGAATAAGTTTTTCTAACGAATATTCAGGATCAAAAATCGTCTGTTCTTTAAAACCAAGATGCCCTCCTGCCATGGGTCCCTCAACAACAACAGCATCAGGGAGGCGGTTATATTTTTGTGACCATTTTTTTGCAATAATACCAGCTGCCCTTGCAGAGGAAACAATGGGTACCAGTTTTGTCTTTATAGTACCATTTATAAATTGCGGTAGATTAAGGGGCAGTCCAGCCCCTGAAAAAATAATATCTATACCCTCCTCAATAGCAGTTCTGACCATATCGGCATAGTTGGACAATACCACCATGATATTGACACCGAGGATTCCTTTTGTTAATTCTCTGGCTTTTCTGATCTCTTTTCTTAACGCTCTGATATTCGCTTTCAAGAAATTCCTGGAAAAATCAGGTTCGTTCATTCCAATGCCTGCAGTAGCAATAACTCCGATACAACCTTCGTTAGCTACTGCTGAGGCCAGCCTGGACAGAGAAATTCCAACTCCCATTCCTCCCTGAATTATGGGAAGTCTTACCGTCAAATCTCCTATTTTTAAATTATTTAGGACATTAAAATTCATGAAACGTCTCCTTTATCTCTTACGCGGGAATCTATCACACATGAAGAGTTCGATTTTATGGCAAAATTGGGGGGATAAACTAACTGCCAGTCAATTCCACCTGTCGATTTCTCTTATTGTTTACTTTACAACATTCTATCGGTTTTTGGGAATCAGGATGGTTATTATTTTGAGATAACCAGAATTGCCTGAAAAATAAACAACCTAAAACAGTTAGCATCCGTACTCTTTGAGCATTATAAAAAAGCCATTTCATGGGAGAAAAGACACTGAGCGATGAAAAATAAAAAGGCCCGGTTGTTTACCGAGCCTTCTATTTCTTAATCCGGCAGCGACCTACTTTCCCATGACCTTGCAATCATAGTATCATCGGCCCTGAAGGGCTTAACTTCCGTGTTCGGGATGGGAACGGGTGTTTCCCCTTCGGCATCGCCACCGGAAACCTTATTCTTTTTAAGTATATACCATTTCCGAATCCTTTGACAACAGGAGGAAAAATATAAGGGTCAAGTCACACGGTCTATTAGTACTGGTCAGCTCAATGCATTACTGCACTTACACCTCCAGCCTA
>PEUB01000012.1 GCA_002780895.1 Nitrospirae bacterium CG02_land_8_20_14_3_00_41_53 | reverse complement strand
CTTAGCCTCATCAGCGCTTGCTGCTACTAATGCACCTTTAGCCACACTTCTTAAAGGCTGATCTGCCATCCTCACCGAGCCAACTGGAATGGGTAGCTTTAAGCGATCTAAAATTTGTTTAAACCTTTGAGAAAAACCATTGGGAAGAGAAGTGCCTCCAGAGAGGATGATAGATACAGGTTTTGTAATTCGCGGCAATCTCCTTGCTTTTGTAAACTCCTGTTTTATGTTTTCTATTACATATTCGATTAAGTGATTGTAATAAATTGATAAAGCACTCTCAATTTTACTTAAGCCTCCTTCCTTGCTTAAATCAAGGGAGGATTCTTTTATCGCGGAGACCCGGCTGGCGGTTTCATCTACTGCCATAGCCACCTGCTGGTCTATCCAATCTCCCGACTTGGCGACCGAAAATTTAAAAACAGGAACAGACATGAAACTTAAGCACACATTGACCATGCCGCCGCCAAAAGAAATTCCCATCCCGGTAAAATCTTCTTCAGCTAATTCAGATAATATAATCGCATGGCCTTCATTGATAGGCTTTGGAGTATATCCTAATGTCTTCAGGAATCCTTCAACCATTTTTATATGGTAGAGGACGTTAAATTCCGCATCCAGAGGTTCACCGGGAACAGAAAAATAAACTATTCCGTCCTTATAGGTTGGCTCACCTATGACACTCTTTATTAACAATTCAACCATGGGAATGGCCTCTTTTTCTGTGGGGCTTATCACTCCTCTTGATAGAGGCCTTCTTGTCTCTTTATTAAACATATTGGCAAATTCCAGGGCCTCATCACCTACTACGTATAATTTATCTTCTTTAATGATATATTTAACCTTAGAATTATCAAGGATCTTCTTGGTAAAATCAGTGTGTTCAACATCAAAGAAGGTATTTCGCTGCGACTTAAAGACGATCTCATTGCCTTCCTTATATGCGCATTTCACAAACATTGTGCCGATATCCACACCCTTACCTTTTTGTATCTGGCCTTTGAGGTTTTCAATTCCTTTTTCGCCTTTGGGCTTGGTCATCTCTTACTCCCCCTCTTATGAATTTCCTTAAATAATCTTACTGTCTTATCCATGTCATCGGATTTCTCCTTTTCTATCTTTATTCCAATTTTATCGATATTGCTTTCTAAAACCAGACTTTCATCTTCTACGGGATAATCAAAATCCGTATTTATTTTTATGGGTTCTTCTGGCGATTCAATCCCTGTCTCTTTTTTCATTTCTCTAACAGAAACGGGATTTTTGATACCTTTTGCAGTTCTGTTCAGCTCGCTATGGATTTCCTTGGCTATCTCGCCGGCAACCTCTTTAATTAACTCTCTATCAATCATAGATTCTTCAGTCAGTAATGTCTTTATTCCTGCCTTTGCTAAAGAGTAACGGCCTTGCGAAAAATTCAGATAACCTTTCCTTACCAGATAGCGGCATAACAATTCAATATAGGCTGAAGAAAAGTCCACCTTTCTTCTTATCTGGTCTTTAGTTGCCTCTCTTAATCTGGCAACGCTATTTACAATATCCGCTTCTGTTCCTGATAACATCAATTATCTCTCCCATTCCTCTGGATAAATCACAATATTGACAAAGTTAAATACAGGAAAGGGGCCGGTATACATAAACTTTATTCTATCCCTGCATTTATTACCTAAATCATCCATGATATTGTCAAATTCTTTTTCTTTTCCTTTATCTACCAGGAAGACGCCATTCATAAACATCTCATCACCGATGGTTTTATTAAGTTTGTACTCAATGGCTGTCCTTCTTAAGATATCTACAATTTTTTCCGCCTCTTTTTCCTTTTTCTTTGCTAGTGCCTGCTCAACCATCTTCCCAACTTCCGTCTTTAAATTTGAGATTTGAGATTTGAGATTTGAGATTTTGTCTCTTGCCTTCTTAATCTCTTTATTTTCTTTTACAATCTCTTTAAAAATAATATCCATATTCTTCCATATTCCTTTAACGCTTAACTCTATCTTATGATCCATGTCTCTCAAGAGATCCTTAAATTCTCTGCACCTTCTATCTAAAAGATTTCTTATCTCATCAGCGCCAGATGCAACCGTGCCAAACCTGACCGGTAACACACTATCAAATTCCTTCATCACCTCTTCAATTACCTTCTCATGAGCCAGCATATTCTCCCGGTTTACAACAAATTTGGTCATAGGATGACTGCTCACCACCATACTCAGGTCATCATAGCCAATAGTTAAGACCTCGTCACCCTTTCCACCAATGCCAATAGGGCCGAAGTTTCTTTCCTGGCTTGTCCCGATAATGCAATAAATATACTTTCCTTCTTTTTCCATAACGCTATTCCCTTACCTTTACAATGATGGCATTTTGGCTGAACCCCTTTTCGTTAAATGAACAGGCATCACCCTGGCAGTATTCGAGAAGGATTCTATATGCCCTGTATATCTCATTGAATCGTCTTTCTGCATTCGGAACGTCAGGGCTCTTATCAGGATGGTACAATTTGGCGCCGTTTCTGTAGGCTTTAATGATTTCTTCTTTTGTTGCCTTGTTATCAAGATGCAGCATCTTCCTTGCCCAGTCCACCTCTTCAAACCTTATCTTTTTAGTCTCTATCGTATAAAAACTATATGCCGGTAATGGTCCAACACATCTAAAATTTATTCTATCACCTGATAATCCCCCCTGCCCCCCCTTTATTAAAGGGGGGTAGGGGGGATTATTTTTATTGTACAACTCATTCAGCTCATCTAACCTTTTCTCGAATTCAGTCTTTTTGTCTTTATCTATTAGAAAGGCAATATTAAAAATCATCCTGTCATCCATCAGGTCATGCGCCCTCAAATCTATGCTCATCTTCGCTAATACAGCCTTTATCTCAGAAGCAATTTTTTCTCTCTCTTTATCTAAGATATTCTTGATAAGACTGCCTATCTTTACCTGGTCTTTTACAGATACACCTTCGGGTCCGGACATCAATTTCCTTTTGAGATCTTTGATCTCTTCCCGTTCGCCAATCTCTTTTATTACTGAATTCAAATCATTCCATGTTGCTACCACATCAAGTTCGATTTTGTTATCGATCTTCCTGAATATATCTTTAAACATTGCGTACCCATTTAATAAAATCTCTTCAACCTCTCTGATATTTAAGGCATAAGTGCCAAGCTTCATAGGGATGATGGTGTAAGAATCCATAATCTTCTCAATTACCTGCTGGTGAGCGAGAAGGTATTTTGCAACCTGATCCTTTGGAAGAGTGGTATAATCTACAAATGATGAATCACTAACAACCGCAGAAATATTCCGATAGGGGATAGTATAGACCCCCACACCAGAAATTTTGGTGTGGGGGTCTTCTGATGCCTCAATAATACCGTAAATATATTTAGCTTCCATCACTCGCTCTGCTTACTCACTTTCAGGGCCTCTTCAAAATGCCTCTTTGAAATCTTAAGCTCTCTGCTCTGTGCTCTATGCTCTATGCTCAAAAACTCCCTTATCGCAAGCATGGATGCCTTTCGGCAGATAAAGTCGATATCAGAACCGACCTTGCCTTCTGTCTCCCTGGCTAAGCTTTTAAAATCAACATCCTTAGCAAGCGGTTTATTTTTAGTATGTATTTTGAATATCTCTTCTCTTGTTTCTTCATCTGGTTCAGGTAATTCGAGCAAAAGGTCAAATCTACCACTACGCAAAAGGGCAGGGTCAATTAGGTCTAATCTATTAGTAGCGGCTAAAACTACCACGCCCTTAAGTTCTTCAATTCCATCCATCTCAGTCAAAAACTGGCTTATCACTCTCTCTGTTACATGGGCATCTGTGGAACTCGAGCCCCTTTTAGGCACAAGGCTATCTATCTCGTCAAAGAATAGAATTGTGGGTGATGCCTGCTTTGCCTTTTTAAAGACCTCACGGATTCCGCGCTCGCTTTCCCCGACATACTTCGACATCAAACTCGGTCCTTTGACTGAAATAAAATTAACTCCACTTTCATTGGCCACTGCCTTGGCTAATAAAGTCTTTCCCGTTCCAGGTTCTCCATAGAGTAAAATCCCTTTGGGAGGATTAGTATTTGCCTTCTTAAAAATATCTGAATGTTTAAGCGGCCACTCTACGGCTTCTTTTAATTCTTCTTTGATATTTTCTAAGCCGCCTACATCATCCCACTTAACATCCGGTACCTCTACAAAGAACTCCCGAATAGCAGAGGGTTCTACCTCTTTCATCGCCTCTAAGAAATTATCCATTGTTACTTCTAATTTAAGTAAGGTCTCGTAAGGGATATCAGCCATCTCAAAATCAATTTTTGGTAAGATTTCTCTCAAGGCCGACATCGCTGCCTCTCTGGCTAACGCCTCCAGATCCGCCCCGACAAAACCATGGGTAATATCGGCTAATTTTTCAACACTTACATCTTCGGACAAAGGCATCCCCCTTGTATGAATATGGAGTATCTCCAGACGGCCGTTTCTGTCCGGGATAGGGATGGAAATCTCTCTATCAAATCTTCCTGGCCGCCTTAAGGCCGGGTCTATAACATTAGGAATATTGGTTGCGGCTATCACTATAACCTGGCCCCTTGATTCCAATCCATCCATTAAGCTTAACAGCTGAGCCACAACCCTCCGCTCAACCTGTTTTTCTCCACCCATTTCCTCCCTTTTAGGTGCAATCGAATCTATTTCATCAATAAAGATTATCGCGGGTGCATGCCTTTGGGCGTCTTCAAATACACCTCTCAATCGGGCTTCACTTTCACCATAAAATTTACCCATAATCTCGGGGCCGCTTATGTGAGTGAAATATGCCTCTGTTTCATTAGCAACAGCACGGGCAATCAAGGTCTTTCCGCAGCCAGGAGGGCCATACAAAAATACCCCTTTTGGTGCATTGATCCCCAGCCTTTCAAATACCTCTGGATATTTAAGAGGCAATTCTATCATCTCCCTAATTCTTTGAATCTGGGTGGTAAGTCCGCCTATATCCTCATAGGAAATCTTAACCCCGTGAGGTTCACCCCCGCCTTTTAATTCCATTCTTATCAGGGTAGTTGGACTTACTATGACTGCGCCGTCAGGGATGGTATCCAACACCTTAAAATCACAATATCTCGACCCAAAGAGCGTAGCCCTAACCCTATCGCCAGCGATTACAGGCAATCCCTCTATTAGTGAACCGATATATTTGGTATCTTTATCTCTTTGAAGCAAACTTGACATAGTTAAGGGCGAAAGCGTGACCTTATTGGCGGGCTTGAATTCTGTCTTCCTAACCTCTACCTTTTCATCAAGCCCTATCTTACAATTCTCCCTTGTTATCCCGTCTATCTGGATAATCCCTTTGTTCCTTTCTTCAGCATAGCAGGGCATCACCTTGGCGGGGGTTTGTCTTTTGCCACTAATTTCGATAATCTCGCCTACTTCAACACCTAATCTCTTTATATCTTCAGGGTCTATCCTGGCTATTGCCCTGCCTACATCCTTAGGTAATGCTTCTTTAACTTTCAAGGTAATGGTATCTGCTTTTTTATCCATAGCGAACTCTGTTCCAATAATTTGTCATGCTGAATTTTTATGTTTACACACACCCCTTAATCCCCTCTTGATAGAGGGGAAACAATAGGTAATCTCCCCTCTAAAAAGAGGGGTAGGGGGTGTGTTGAAAAATATTCTACAAAACTTAAATAACTTTTAATATCTTTGAAGATTAATAGCATAACTCATGCCGCAAAGACTATACTCCCAAGATTTCTCAGTGCATCTACCCCTTTTACTTCGTGGGGTTGAAGGGGAACAATCGTTATTTTTAAATTACTAAATTTGTTTCTGATGTCCCCGATATATCTATCCTGACCTTCCCTCCTTGCCTGACAAAAAGGGCACCTACTTCCATCTGGAATAACATTGTTGATAATCAACTGTTTTACCTTCATCCCATATTGATTCAGACTTCCTATCAGCCGCTCTGTCTCTTTAATCGCCATATCCTCTGGTATGGTTACGATAATGAATTCACATCTGCTCTGATCCTTTAGAAGACCTTCGATCTTTTTAACCGTCTTTTTCATGCTCATCAGAAAATCATCAGCACTGTCAGGCTTATATTTTCCAGCAAAGCTCGTAACCATATATCTGTATTTCCACCTCATCTTTGCCAAAACCTTTATCCAGTCATCTAAAAGCTCCGGGAAGGTCAAAAGCCTCAGGGCATGACCTGTTGGCGCTGTATCAACTATGTATTTGTCAAATTTCCCTTCTTCGATTAGGTTCAAAATCGTCTTAAATCCCATTACCTCGTCTATCCCTGGTATAGGCAGAGCGATTATAGAATCTATATCCTCCTTGTCCAAATAAGTACTCGTATCAAAAAGCCTCCTTAACTCAGCATCATATTCTATCTTGAACCCTGAAAGTGCCTTCTCTGCACTTATCTCAAGGGCACTTAATTTATCCACACCTTCTATCTGCTTTATCTCGTCTCCTATCTCCTTTCCCATGCTGTCCGCTAAAGAATGTGCCGGGTCAGTGGAGATAAGCAGGGTATTCTTGTTGTTATTTGCTAAATACAGTCCGGCGATTGAGGCACAGGTGGTCTTTCCAACTCCTCCTTTTCCGCCAAATAGAATCAGTTTTAATGAAGTTTCTAAAAGTCCAGTTAACGCCATTCACTTTTTAATCCTGACTTCCAGGATACCGTTCTTAAATGTATAAGAAAGTGTTTCTTTCTTGACCTGCACTGGTAGAAGTACCTCTTTACGATACTTTCTGTTCTTACCCGCTGCTGAAATTTCTAATATATCCCCCTTTAAATCTACTGATACACCATCTTCACTAACCCCGGGAATCTCAGCTATAACCACTACCTCATCCTTCTCATCAAATACATCTGTTAGAGGTTCTCTCTCCTCTGTAACAGTTGGACCTTCAGGGGTTTTCTTGATATTGCCGAATGTCTCAACAATCGGCTTTCCTCCAACCGCAGTCTTTACAGAGAAACCATAAACCCCCTTCATACCCTCTTTAAGATGGCTTAAATCTATCTCGCCTTCCTTCCTGATTTCGCCACCTGCTTCTTTTAGTTCAGCAGCAAGGTCTATTAATTTCTCTATTCCTTTAAATAGCCCACCCAGGCTTAATTTCCCTATACCAAAATCAATATCCAAACCCTCTTCTTCCTTTTTTCCCTTTGGTTTTTTTTTTGCCACTTTCCCCCTCCCTCTTTATATTTTTAACCCCAATTATACAGGGGGGTGTTTTAATTCATTTCTTCTGATTATCTATTTTGAAACAACCCCTTTGCCTCTGCATGTTAAACAGGGAAGACTACTCCCTGCTTTTCTTCCTCTTCCTTTACAGGTAGGGCATGTTTCAATATCTTTGGTGCTTACACTCATAACCCCCTTACCAAAACATGCAGGGCAGGTAATATTCGTTCTCGGATATGCCTTTCCACTTCCATTACAAAAGGCACAGAGGACAGCCGGGGCCTTAGTACTTACGATTCCTTCTCCTCTGCAAACAGGGCATTTAATCCCTTTAGCCCCAGTTAAAAATCCGCTTCCTTTACAAAAGGCACATTCGAATACCTCACCTTCAATGACCTCATTCTTTCTCATCATCCTGCCGCCCCTCCACTGATATGTCTTCCATTCAGTCTCCATAATTTGCCTCTCTGTCATTTCAGTAACTCAATGACATCTTCTTCCATCTCTTTTCTTGAGATTCTTCCTCCGTAACCTCTTCACGGTCAGCTTGCCGCCCCTTCTCCTTCTCCTCTAAAGCCTTTAACATCTCTATCTCTTTGTTTACATCGTCTAGCCTTTTTTGGATTGCTGCCTTCCGCTTCTCCAGTACAGCATCTTCTTTCTCCAATCTTTCCTTCTCCTTTTGGAGCATATATAAATCTAAATAGGCAGTACCTGCCACTCTGGGTATGGAACGCTTGCCAGCGCTATGCATACTCCTGATATTTCGAAGGCCACTGATATCACTTACGCCTCTTGGCATCCTTATCCCTCCTATGCTAATTCCAAAATCCAAATGTCAAAATCCAAATACCTTTGATAATGACAAAATCCAAACCTTTCGTAATTCCAAAGTCCAAATATCAAAATCCAACTTCAGATTTTTATTTGTCATTTGAGATTTGTCATTTGTCATTTGAGAGTTTGCAAAACTCTCATTTTACCTTGCACTTTTCCTTGCTGTTAAGAGGATGCCTTTTTTAGCGCTTGCTCCGACAATCTTCAGTTCAACCAATTGCCCTTCTTTAAGGCCTGCCTCCCGTTGAATATTAGCGGGAATGGCAATCTTTCCCACTTTATCTACCTTAGAAAATGCCCTCATAAGCATTATCTTGTCTCACCTCCATTGTTATTAATTTAGCTATATTTTCCAACCAACTTCTCGACTATCTCTTTTACCCTGGCCTGATTTGTCTTTGAGCCAACCCTGCTTGTCTCAGAAGCCAATATATCCTGGCAAATCTGCATAAAGGCGCCATTAGACTTAGCAGGAGTAATGTTTTGAACCTTAAGGGTTTTTGCGATCATAATGCAGCCGCGAACAGTCGGAGCAAATTCGCACTTTCCAGATTCCCTTAAACCTCTTACAATATTGACTATCTTCTCAGAGTCCTTTTTAAAAAGTTTAGACTTTCTCTGTGTTATTGCCACCTCTGTCTCATAGTCAAAGTGATCCAGATCCATGGTTATCATCCTATCCCTCAAGGCATCCTGGCTTCTATGGACACCGGCGTATTCCTCAGGATTAGAGGTAAAAATAGCAGTAAAATCTGGATCAACCTTTAAATACGGTTCTTCGCCTCTTCCAACAGGCAAATCCATCATCTTTTCACTCAGGATAGAAAGCAAGATATTGTTTGCCTCCGGCCTTGAACGCGTGAACTCATCATAGATAAGGGTAAATCCATATTTACAAGCAACGGTCAGGCGATTATCCACCCATCGCTTTACCATATCTTCTTCTACCTTAAGCACCCGTGATACAAAACGGTCAACAATCTTTTTAAATCTGTAGCCATACTCGCCGCCGACCAGATCAGAAGTAGTAAACTCCTCATCTCCATGAATCATAACTACCGGACGTCCTATTTTACTCGCAACATGCATAGCAAGTGTTGTCTTGCCAGTACCTGAGGGCCCCCTAAAATGAACCGGTAAACCCGCCTTAATATAGAAAAGGGCCCTATTTGTAATATCCTTTACAGACTTTGTTTCCACAAAGTCTGGCAGAGGTCTTGGCTCTAATACTGTAGTCATCTCATCAATCATCTTATCTCACCTTCCCTTTTAATTTCAGGGCAACGAGCCCCACCATTTGAATCTTCCGCTCAATTCCCACCAGAGCCTATTTGCTTCTTCTAAATCTGTCTCTATATCCTTCTCCTTCTTTCTAAAATCTTCTCTGAAGGAATTAACTTTAGTCAAAGCCTCTTTCTTTTTCTTAAGAAAGATTTCTCTTGAAAAATTTAATTTATTCACTTCTTTAAAATCACCCCTTTGCCTCCGCATTTAATGCAAGGCAGACCACTCTCTATTTCTTGCCCACTGCCTTTGCATTTAGGGCACCCTTCGGTTTCACCTATTACTGTAACCATGCCCTTCCCATTGCATACGGTACATGTAACACGGCCATCATGAGGATAGACACCAGTGCCTTTACAAAAGGCACACTTAATCGCTGGCTCCTTAACCTCAACCTTACCTGTGCCTCCGCAGACCTGGCAGGTGGCAAGCTTGGAGAGTAGCTCAAAGGGGTCTTTGCCCTTTCCTTTACAGAATGCACATTCTATTACATTCATTATCTTCCCTCACTTCCTTTTTGCTTACAGTGGAAAATACATATTTCCTTCTTTACTGACTTTACCTTCCTCTAATAGTCTCTTGGCTATTATACCCAATCTTGTTCTGGCGACTCCGAGGGCCTCTTCCATATCGCCAACCTTAACCCCGTCTGGATGTTTCTCAATAAATTTTAACACCTTCTTTTCCAGCTTCATCTCAGGAGATACTTCCTCTTTAATTGCCTCTTTTACAGGCCTTACCTTTACCTCTGCCTCCACCTCTGGCATAATTCCTCTTTTCTTAGCCATAGTAGCAGTTAGAGCTTGCCAGTTAGCTGCCATCTTTTCTCTTTCGGTCTTGAAGGCTTCCAATAAATCGGCAACTTCTGCATTCCTTTCTTTCTGTCGTGCTTGAATATCCCTCATTAACCTCTTGGTCGCCTTAACCATATCATCTACATACTTGGCCAACTCTTTCTTGAGTTCTCCACTCATCTCAGCATGAGCATCTGAGAATTCCTTGAGTTTGTTTGCAACATAAGTCTCAATCTCTTTTATAGCCTTTTTAATGCCAGTCATCATACTCTTGAAGTCCTTAAGCCTCCCTGTTTCTCCTTTTTCAAGGTCTGACCTAAGCTTATCAGCCATCTCCTTATGGGCATTAGAGAACTCCTTAAGTTTGTTCTCCACATAGGTTTCAATTTCCCTTACTCCTTCCTGAATGTCTGCCATCATTGACTTAAAGGCCTTAAGCCTATCAGCCTCTCCCTGTTCAAGACCTCCCTTAAGGTTGCCAGCCATCTCCTTATGCTCGCGTCGGAATCCTTTAAGCATCTTGTGAGTATCTTTTACTAACACCCCTATTGCCTTTACTCGCATATCATAAGAGCCGGCAATATCCTCACCCAGGTTTTTAATATCATCAGCTATTCCCATTTTTACTCCTCCTTTCTTCTAAAATTTCACCCTTTTGGGATAATTTTATTCCCCCGATATTGATTTAATACCCCTTCTCTCAACCATCGTAGCAGTTAATGCTTGCCAGTTAGCTGCCATATTTTCTCTTTCAGTCTTGA
>PEUB01000128.1 GCA_002780895.1 Nitrospirae bacterium CG02_land_8_20_14_3_00_41_53 | reverse complement strand
AGTTTCAACTGCATCAGCCGATAGTTTCACATCGCTATCGTTTAGCCTATTATGGAAAAAGAATTTCTCGTGTTCTAACAGTGGCGGCATAATAACATCCTTAGCAATAAGTAAAAAGTTAGAAGGCGTTACAATTCTTTTTACCAAAAACTTGCGCCACTTTATTAAGTTGCTGTTCTTTGTTTGTAGAAAGCCCATAAAATTGAGTACTGGTTCAACCAATTCCCTGCTTTGGCTGATAATGTGTACGTCAATCTCTCTTGTGCCGCTATATATAGCAGTAAAGACCAAATCTTGGATTAAATATGCAAAAAAAGGCTGGCTGTGAAGTTGCCTTTCAAAAATAACAGGATAGACGGTCATTCGAAAATTATCTGTATCATTGTGCAAAACATAGCCGCAGATGGGCAGCTTTTCGAGGTATAAGATCTGAGTTTTCCACCACGGATCTGATTTATTCGAGTATTCAATTCCGCTGCGAATAACTTGTTTAAGATTATCGTCAAAAAAATCCACAACGATAGGTATTGATCTGTTGTCTATCTTATTCAATCTGACGTGTTTCCAACAGCTATATGGTATGAAAGAAGGTTCCGCAAAACCAAAAGTTTCACGAAGTTCCAATACATTCAGCGGTACATCCGGAGTCACAATCTGAAGGTTCAAGCCTATCGTATTTAAGGCATCCATACCCTTTGAAAGGATAGTTCCGTCATGAGTTATGAAATATGTTATTTTTTCTCTCGCACAGGCAACAAGATGACGACAATCAGAGAGATTTTGGTTATATTTTTTTTGCCCTTGGGCGCTGCCAGGAAAAAGTGTGCCCATAAGGTTTTCAACATCCCGATTAAATTTCTCATCTTTGGTAGTCGTTACCACTTCAAGTGTCCGCACAAATGTTAGCAACGGACTTTCACTTCTTTCCGCCCTCTGCGCCTCTACATTAAACTCATCGGATATCATAAGCCGAATCTTATTTTCAAAAAATGCTTTAAACAATTTCTCAATTAAGTTTCTACCTTTTCTGTTTTCAAGCAAGGAAATAATTTGATTTGTATCCAATACAGCCGTTAGATAAGGATTAAAGCGGGGAGATTCTTCTCCAAATAAATTTCTGAGACATAGTCTATAAGAATAAAGCTGCTTGCCCCTCTTGTTACTGCTACGTTTACAATGTGTATAGGCAAAGCCCATCTTTTGCCAAAACTTATTTGCAGGAAGATCCTCCCGGACATTTGCAACAACATAAGCTACATTAGCTTCCCGGGCCTTCTGAATTAATCGGTCTACTAATAAAGTACCAATGTTTTGACGCTCAAAAGATTTATGGGTCGCCGTATAGCTCACTACAACTGCACTTTCTTTCATTGAGCCGTGAATCAGAAAGCCGACGACTTTTAACCCTCTTTTGACAGTAATGATCTTATCTCTCTGAAAAGAATCTATTATCAAGGCAGGAGAGAGAACTCCGCCAAGTTCTTTCTTATATTGATCTGCTATCTCTTGAACTTCTTTGACAGCGGTTTCATCTATCATTTTCTTTTAGCTGTCCCAAAGTGGCTGTCATTAAAGCGGTCATTTCTTGTTTCACTAATTCATCATCGGCAAAATTATTTTTTGAGCTGTCTATTGTGATTATATTCTGTTTTCCTTTTGACAGATGGACTTGTCTATCAACAGCCTTATTCAATGAGTCCAAAAACTCAATTGTTATCGACTTCTCCACCGCCCGTGCTCTTGCTCGTATTCTTTTCATTTCGGTTTCGGCGTCACATTCTAAATGAACCAGCAGGATTGGCAGTGGTAATTCTCGTTTAATCTCTTCGTAAACCTTCAGATAAGTATTAAGTTGTGTCCCCTGGAGGCCAATCTCAGCGTACGCAACATCAAGGAGAAGTGAGAAATCACAGATGTTAATTTTGTCTAATGCAGCTTCTTTTTTTATTTGATGATAATGCTGAAGTGTAAAAGAGACCTCTGTCTCGAAGATATACTTGCCAGGGTTAGAGTAGAAAGCCCTCCAAAAGGGATTCGCCCTAAAATTTTCAAAAAGGGTATGCAGATCCACACGGCGCATAAGACCTGCGAAAGTTGTCTTGCCGGACGCTATACCGCCACAAACTTCAATACGCATAATACTAAAAGAATTTTCAATAGAATGACTACCTCTCTTTAGCATTGGCAGGAGTTTGTTCGGCAGGTCTTGCTTGTTTCTTCGATGTTTTTGCGGAACTCCCCTCAATTTTTTGTTCAAGCCCTGTCATTCTTTTCTTAACAATCTGCAAATCCTTTTCTAACGATTCTATCCTGCTTTTTTCTTCATTCTTTAATAAACTAAATTCTTTCTGAATATTTCTAAGGTATGAATTTGAATCATTTATTAATGAAACTACCTGATATGCTAAAGCAAAAAGTGCAATTATCAATACCAAAGCTCCCAATTATCAATACCAAAGCTCCCATTAATGAGTAATTTTTTATTTTGTCAATTAATCTCTTTGCTTCCTCGGAAGCTATTTGAGCACTTCTTAAAACTGCGGCTACGGAACTTCGTATTGGATTTGGTGCAGCTTGGGACAAATAATATACAGCAGATAAATTTTTCTTAGATTGTGGAAATTCTTGATAAATGCCCTTCCTTTCGTGGTCGACTTTGTTTGCCCAGCGTGCATTTGGGCTGAGTTTAGTAAACTCTGCCCAAATGAATCCTTCACCGCCGACTAATGTATAATTCATATCAGTTAGATTATGCAGCGGGATTAGAAGATTACCTTCAAAGCCAGGATCTACCAACGGTCCAGTACCTAACAACAAACCTCTATGTACAAGAGTAATTTTCAAATTAAAGCGTAAGGCGATGTAATCAGGTATTCGAAATTTAGCCTTAAGGCTAACATAAACGATTGAATTTTTTTTGAGTTCAAAAGTATCACCTTTATTAATCTCTTTCGAACAATCTTTATTGTCCTCATCCCAATAGTAAATTTTTCCTTCCAGCAATATCTCGTACGATGCTGACTTAATAAATTCGGAATCATATGGCGAAATCATTCCGGTCGTTCTTATATAATCATGAATATCGGCAGAGTTTAATAATGCGGGATAAATATTTGGGAAAGGGTCCTTTGATTTATAAAGGAGAAATTTCTCTGCCGCTTCTTTATCATCAGAAAAATAGATGGTACTCATTTAACCTCCATTTTTTTCTTTGAAAGACAGTCAAGAATTGAGGTAGGTCCAAAACCCAGATAATCAATTTGGCTTTCAACGAGTAATTCTATGTTATTTATAAAATCATAGGTCTTCGATCGATCCAAATAATCCAAATGATTTAATACTATATGCGTCGGTCGATTCACCATTATTGCCTGTCGAACAATACCTGCATCGAACCGCGCAATCCGCCTCCTCGTCTTTGTAACTGAAGTCAGCTCAAGCAATGTTTCAGCCCTTTGCGATTCTTTAGTGACAGTTTCCCAGTCGATCTCATTGAGCAGTGGCCCTGAATTGCCGCCGACTCTAATAGGAAATGCTCTTATAACCAGAACAATTTCGTCAACATCCATTGGGCTTAAACCAGCTTCTGCAACAAACGCCGCAGCTGTTGTATCGCGGCTTGTTGCAAATGGATAATAGGGAGAGTGTAAGAGCGATAAGCCAAAGCCCTGAGTACCTTCAATGATTATTCTTTCTCCGCTTGACAAACTATCTCTTAGATAGGGAATTACCGGTTGTATGAATTGCTGCAACCTTTCGTCATCCTTTGCCAACTTAACTGCTTGGTCGCGGGAAATCCGCCTCTGAACAGCTGCCCCTGTACCGCTCAAGGTTGACCCTATAGACTTTCGTAATAAACTGTCCTTTTCTTCTCTTATGTCTTGCTCAGTTACGACCATAGCACTAGGATCGATAAAGAGCCGATCAGGTGATAAACCTGTTTGGATAATTTCTTCGAATAAAATTTCGGGGTTAATATACGTTCCAGCACCCAACACACAAGTAACATCAGGCAGGATAGCAGCAGTAGGCAACTGCCTTAGAATAAGAGGTTTTTCAGTACGAGGATTGATAACTGTATGCCCTGAGTTTGTGCCACCAACCCGTATGGCAACAGAGGCGTTCATTTCCTTAGATAGAAAGTGCGCGACTTTTCCTTTCCCCTCTCCTCCAAACTGCCCGCCAACAACAACAGTTACCGGCATTATTTCCTCTTCAAATCCGGAATAATCAAGTATTTCTCTTCCGGATTACCGATGGCTTCGTACATGCCTGCAAGATAAAAATAGCCTACTAATGCAGAAGTGAGCGCGTCGATTTCATCATGGGTGATTACTTCTTTGTCCGAATATGGTTTTATACCCATGTTGAACAAGTCAATTTCCAGAGCTTTCAGATCAACTCTTTTTCTGGGAAATCCCAAAATGTCTTGTGCTGCACCCGGATAACTCTCGATTACTTGAATTCCCTTTTCTTCCAAGGCTTTGGTCAAATTCATGCCCCTTAAAGTCAATTTCTGCATGCTCTGTATCAAACAAGGGTAGACATTTATACCCCTTTTTTTAAGAATTCTCTCGCATTCTCTTGTGATGCCTAAATTTCTGCATTCACATGCGTCGCTGGCGCAATCCCGTCCCTTTGGAAGACTCAACGGCGAATCAATTGATACAACAGCAGGATTCGCTTTCAAAGTCTCTGCAATAAGTTCTTCATCTGTTTTTAACAAACTCATATATGCTTTATGTCCGTCCAAAATACAAAAGCCAGAAGGCCGCGATTCGGAACCTGTTAAATCTATACCAACGGAAAGTGGCTTATGATCCTTTTTCTTAATTTTCTTGATAAGATCATTCAACTTTACTTCAGGCTTTTTTATTCGTTCTCTACTAACCCTCAGTAAAGTTTTTCGATTACCGCGAATCTCCAAAGCATTCTTTAGCTTTCTTAAGGTAATCTTCGGAATAATAAAATCAGACGAAGGCGGTGAGGGATCGAAATAGACTATGATGTCTTCGCCAAAAAGATTCCGCTGCTTCCGATCCCTTCTAATTTTCTTAAGAACATCGATTTTGATCTTCGCCTTATAACAATAATCCATCAATTTTTTCAAATCTGTTGTATCATAAATGTTGTATCGTAGTAATTTAGTTAACGATTCGTCATCTGCTTTTACAAACCTGCTCCATAAAACTGCTGCTTCTCTTCCGTTAATCTTTTCTGTTTCACTGTCTCTATTTATTCCCAAGCTTTTTTCGACAACTTTTAACGGCCCACTAACACCAACGGTCTTAAGGAGATATCTCAGGTCAATATGAATAGGAGGGATCGTAATGCCGGGGAATTCGTTCTTTATAAAGGGAATATCAAATAAGGTGCCATTAAATGTAATAATAATATCGAATTTCCTAAGATACTCGCCTATCTGATCCAAGTTATTGTCTTTTATGAAAAGCTTGATCTCTTTTCCATTGAATGTTCCAACCAAGGTGATAATGTCATAATACAGCGAGAGGCCTGTCGTTTCGATATCCAGGAATACTGCTCTATCAAAAAAATCTTTATAAAGTCGCCAATGATCTTTGTGTGGCAAATGATTGGCAAAAAATGAAATATCTTTTTTATTCAGTGCTTCTTTCGCCTTTTGGATATAATCAATTAGGACTTTTTTATTAGTGTTGCCTGTGCCGTTTAGATGTATCCTTTTCTCGAAGTCATCCCATGTGATAATCCCTTTTCCCCAATAGGTTGCTTCAGTCTTAGGTCCAATCCCCGGAATGAATGTGAAGGTATTTTTTATCATATTTAGAATTTCTTTTTATAGCAAAGATATTAGCCTTTTCCCTGATGAATTACTACCCCATTATAATAAAAATCGCAAATTCTTTCATTAGAAAATGGAAAACAAAAGTAAAAAGCTTCTACAGTCAGTGAAACTGTAGATATCCTTCTTAATTTATCTCATCAAATTGGACCGATATGATCGTGCAGTATAATTTTTTAGGGTAATCTTTTACTAAAGGTACAAAGCTTCTCTGTGCATACTGCTTTGAAGTGCGTATTATGATATATAATCTGCATTTCAAGAAAAGTTTCAGCAGTGTGTAGTAGGATGAAGAACTCCAGGGGCCAAAAATCCCCCTCAAAAAACAATAGCTCGAATGTTAATCATTATATTTCATCGACTGCCGGATTTGCGGATTTACAGGTGCATTGCTCACATAAGAAAAACACCCCGGAGTGTGAAGTAGATGAAGTAACAAATAAGAGTCAGGTTGTTTTTACTTTGAGGATAAGTGAGAGTTAATCATCGAAATTCTGTAAAAGCCCTACCCAAACACTAACCAGCAGAGTAATTTTACATAATACATTTCATGTTTATTATTTTTTATGTGAGTTATTCCACCGCTGTTCATTTATCCATCCTCCAGGGCAATCTGTCTTCTGGTTAATCTCGCAGTGGGGAAGAATCTCTATTTTTTTATAAGTTTTGAGAATGCTGCTTAATTTTTCCAATGCAGCCTCAGTTGGTTTCTCTAAAGAATAATTACCAGCTAAACAGATTCCTATAGAAGCGCAGTTGATGGGCCAATTCCCAGCGTGCCAGCCTATTTGGTCGTCTTCAAGTAGGCGTTCTGCTGCTCCGTTTCGACGTATCAACCAATGATATGTATAAAAAACTTGTCTACCGTCTTTCCAATGGTGTGAATAGATAGGATTTCCATATGCTTCCGGAAATTGTTCTTTATTTAAATATATAGGGGCATAACCACGAGCCTCAAAATTCGCATCATCCATATTATCCTTTAATCCAGCAAAGACTTCTTGGACAACTTTTACTCCGTCATCAAATCTTCCATCCATACGAAGTGCTGCTACTAATTGAATTTTGTGTCGCGGACTTGCGTTGATTAGATCCATTTGCGCAATTCTTGTTGCTAATCTATAACGACCAGACTCAAAAGCCATATAAGAAAGTGAATAAAGCCCTTTATCTCTCAAAGCCCTAAAGGCAGTACGGTATACTGCACGCAAAAAATGACTAACTAATCCTAAAGTTCTACGTTGTTGTCGATTTATACTAAGGTAGAGATCGATTGCTCTAAAATTTAAACGTTTAAGAACTGGGCGTAATGCATATGTTGCAACTTCTATAGCCCCAGCACGTCTTAATATTATTGAACGAATCTCAGGGTCGTCTATTAGCGGAATAAGGGAACCCATTCTGGGGTTAGACGGTTGAATCTCTTTAGGAATACTATCAATTGCTTTTCTTAAGCATGTTTGCTATTATCTAACAAATTCAATATAATGTAATTGGATTTTAATTTCAATGACAGTGGAGAGCTAATGGAATTAGAAAACTTTAACCCGTGGTGGCGGGATGGAAAGGTATCCACGGAATTCCTCGGAAGAAGGAGAAAGATATTCAGTGAGGTCATCAAGTATATAGACAAACGTCAGATAGTGCTATTTACAGGATTAAGAAGGGTTGGCAAAACAACTCTTATGTGCCAGATTATAGATGATCTCCTTCGAAACGGTGTAAATCCATATGACATTTTATATTTCTCGTTTGATGAAATGAGGTATAACCTGGAAGACCTTGTCAAACAATATGAGATAGATATACTCCGGGAGGATATCTCTAAAAAGAAGGTTTTTATATTCCTTGACGAGATACAAAAGCTGGAGGGCTGGCCTTCAAAAGTGAAGCTTCTCTATGATGCAACCCCGAAATTAAAAATATTTCTGACCGGCTCAGCCCAAATAACTATGTGGAGGGGAACAAGAGAAAGTCTGGCAGGAAGATTCTTTGACTTTGTAATCAAGCCATTAGACTTTGAGGAGTATCTTGATTTCAAGGGGGTGAAGATAGACAAAAACAGGGAAAAGATCTTCGAGAAGGATCTAAAACGGCATATGAGAGGGTTTCTGAAGACAGGCGGTTTTATTGAGGCCCTTAATTTGGATGAGCATATGCTTAAAAAATATCTTAAGGAGAGTCTGCTTGAGCGGGTTATCTTTGTAGACATACCACAGACCTTTAATCTTGATCTGCCGGAACTGCTTCTGAAACTATTAACCATTACTGCGTCAAGGCCAGGTTTTTATCTTGATTATAAAAACCTCAGCAATGATCTAAATGTCGACCAGAGGACAATTGCCAATTACATATCATATCTTGAATACGCCTTGTTTTTACAGAAGCTTTATAACTATTCCCGGAATCTTCTTACAAGTGAGAAGAAAGTAAAAAAACTCTATCCCTCCAATACAGCCTTTACCTTAGTGTTGAATCCACAGGCAGATTTATCATCTGTTTTGGAGCAGTTTTTTGTAAATAACCTTAATGCAAGGTTTTTTCTAAAGACGCCACAGAAAGAAGAGATTGACATAATCCATACTCAGGATAGAAATGTCTTGCCAGTTGAGATAAAGATAAAAGAAAAAATAAGTAAAGACGATGTTAAGACTCTTTTAAAGTTCATGGAGAGGAATAATCTCCAGAGAGCATTACTTATCACCCTTGACACTGAAACAAAGTTCCAAAAAGAGAAGCTTATAGTTGAGGCAATTCCTTATTGGAGATACTGGAGTATCAAACAGAAGACAGGCTGAAATCTGTCCCTCGACATCTTGAATGCCATGCCTGCTTGGTCAAAATGGATTTCGGTTAACGCCTCTCTGCCTCCCATATTCTCGGGTCAAGGGCATCTCTAAGACCTTCGCCGACAAGGTTATAACTTAATACCGTTATCAATATTGCGAGACCTGGATAAAGAGATAGCCACCATGCAACTTCTATATTATCCTTGCCTGATGTTAAGATATTTCCCCAGCTCGGATCTGGCGGCTGCACACCGAGTCCGAGGAATGACAGGCCTGATTCTATAAGTATCGCGCCAGCAACACCAAAAGTTGCTGCAACAAACACAGGTGAAAGGGCATTCGGGAGGATGTGTCTGAATATGAGCCTTGTATCACTCACACCAACAGCTCTGGCAGCGCCAACAAAATCCCTTTCTTTTAATGAAAGGAATTCTGCTCTCACAAGCCTTGCAACATCCATCCAGCTTGTAATGCCTATTACAGCCATTATTGTAAATATGTTCGGCTCAAGGATTGAGATAACTGCAAGGATAAGAAAAAAGGTTGGGAATGCAAGCATTATATCAACAAACCTCATCAGTATTGCATCTACCTTTCCTCCATAAAAGCCGGCTATTGCACCAATAATAATGCCTATTACTATTGCAATACCTACTGCAACAAAACCAACCTTCAGTGAAACCCTGCTTCCCCATATTATTCTTGAAAGCAGATCCCTTCCGAGTTCATCTGTCCCGAGTAAATGTGTTTTGCTCGGAGGTGAAAGTGTATGGCGGACATCTATTGCTGTAGGATCATACGGTGCGATGAAAGGCGCAAGCAGAGAAATAGTTATAAGTAAAAGTACTGTTACTGCACCTATAACAGACAGCCTATTTCTTGAGAATCTCTTCCCTATAATCTTTAAAAGTCTCATTTTCTGTTTCTCACCCTCGGGTCGACCAGTGCATATGATATATCTGCAATCAGATTCCCAAATAATGTAAGGACCGCTCCTATTACAAGAATTCCCATTATTGTCGGATAGTCTCTCGACATAGTAGATGAATAAAAAAGCTGTCCCATACCCGGGATAGCAAAGATTGTCTCAAATATAACCCCTCCACCTATAAGTCCGGGTACAGAAAGCCCGAGGATCGTGACAATTGGCATAAGTGCATTCCTGAAGGCATGTTTAAAGATAACCTCTGTTTCAGTTAGGCCTTTTGCCCTTGCTGTTCTGATATAATCCTGCCTTATTACCTCGAGCATGCTTGAACGGCAGTAACGGCTTAATCCTGCTATTCCCCCAAATGCAGAAACCCCAACAGGCAGGACAAGGTGTTTGATCCAGTCCAATAATCTCTCAAAGGCCCCCATCTCTGATATATCTATGCTCTGGATACCTGATATCGGAAGGATGCCCATATTAACGCCGAACAGTATCATGAGTAGAAGTGCAAGCCAGAAGGCAGGAGTAGAGAAACCAATAAACACAAAAACTGTAGAGAGTTTATCAAATATAGAGTACTGTTTTGTTGCAGAAAGAATACCAATTGGGATTGCAATAATAAATATAAGTATCAACGAAAGAATATTAATAGTTAAAGTTACAGGGATCCTCTCAATAATCTTATCAAAGACCTTTCTACTATCCACAAAGGACTTTCCGAAATCAAGACTGACAAATCTTTTTAGCCAGTCAATATATTGGACATGTAATGGTTTATCAAGACCATAGAGCTTTTTAAGATTCTCCTTCGCCTGGGCAGATACCTTTAGTGACATCTCTGTCTGAACCTCAACCGGGTTGCCTGGTGCAAGATGAACTACTGCGAAGGTAATAAGGGTAATCCCAAAGAGCAGTGGAATCATAAGAAGGAGTCTTTTTGTTATATAAGAGAGCATAAGTACCTTCCAGTATATGACTCTTTAACATTGACTATGTCTTCGGGTGTGCCCTCAAAAATAATCTTCCCACCCCTGTCTCCACCTTCAGGACCTAAATCTATAATCCAGTCTGCAGCCTTAATCATGTCCAGGTTATGCTCTATAACAAGCACTGTGTTGCCTGCTTCAACAAGCCTGTTCAATACATCAAGCAGCGCCTTAATATCCCTGAAATGCAATCCAATCGTAGGCTCATCGAGGATGTAAAGAAAACCCCTGTTAACACCCTTCACCCCTTTAAAATCCCCCCTTCCCCCCTTTACTAAAGGGGGGTGAGGGGGGGGGATTACTTTTTCAAGAGGGATGTGGGGCGCTTCAGGGGGATTAATCATCTCCGCACATATCTTAAGCCTCTGTGCCTCTCCACCTGAAAGAGTTGTTGCAGGCTGACCAAGCCTGAGATAGCCAAGCCCGATATCTTTCATTAGTAATAGTTTATTTTTAATCTTAGGAATATCCGGAAACAATTTGGCAGCCTCATCCACTGTCATGCTCAGAACCTCATCTACATTTTTACCCCGGCATGTAACCCGTAAGGCTTCTGGCTTGTATCTCTTTCCACTGCATTCCTCACATTTTACGAAAAGGTCTTCAAAAAAGTACATTTCCATTTTCTGATATCCTGCACCCCTGCAAGTCTCGCACCTGCCGCCTGATACATTAAAAGAGAAGAATCCTGGTTCATATCCATAGGCCTTTGCTTCTGCCTGCTCTGAGAAGAGTTTTCTTATCACATCAAATATCTTTAAATAGGTTACTGGATTCGAACGCGGACTTCGTCCTATTGGAGTCTGGTCAATGAGCTTGACACCCTTTAGATTCTGTATACCTTCAATCTTCTTATATGGCAAAGGGAACCCGTGTTCGATCTTAAACTCTCTGGCCAATGCCTTGTAAAGGGTTTCCACAACAAGACTGCTTTTACCCGAACCAGAAACCCCCGTAACCGTTATAAGTGTCTGTAGAGGAATATTAAGATCAACAGATTTCAGGTTATTGCCTGCAGCACCAGAGAGTATGAGTTTTTTACTACTCCTTGCTATTTGCTCGGTGCTCTTTGCTTTAAAATGGGGCTCTATTCTATCAATCCCTTTTATATAACGAGCTGTAAGGGTATCGGTTGTAAGAAACTCATCCTTTGACCCTGAGAATACAACCTCTCCCCCCCGATGGCCGCCTCCTGGTCCCATCTCAACTATCCAGTCAGCAGACTCTATAACTCCCCTGTCATGCTCGACAACAAGGATGGTATTGCCGAGTCTTGAAAGCCCTGACATGATATCCACGATTATCTCCGTGTCCCTTGCATGCAGCCCGATGGTGGGTTCGTCGAGTACATAGAGGGTGCCTGTAAGGGATGATGCGAGTTGATTTGATAGGTTTACCCTTTGATATTCTCCACCTGAAAGTGTTTTCCCATCACGGCACAGGCTGAGGTAATCAAGCCCTACTCGCTTAAGAAAACCGAGTTTAAGGTTTATCTGCCTCAAAGGCTCTTTTGCCATGTCCCTTTGAAATGGTGAGATATCCGGATTTTCAAAAAACTTAATCATATCTGATACCGGCATCCTGCAGAGTTCTGCTATATCAAGACCTGAAAGCTTATATGCAAGAGACTCCCTTCTTAATCTTTTCCCACTGCATTGAGAACAGGCAACGGGTCTCCTGTATCGGCTCAGGAAAACCCTTATATGGAGTTTATACCTTCTGCTCTCCATCTCCTCAAAGAAGTCATCAATTCCATAAAAACTGTTACCCCCTTTAAATAGCAGTGCCTTCTCTTTTTCATTAAATTCAGCGTATGGCTTATTGATATCAAGGGCTTCCTTATCAGCACTTTTAATAAGCTGCTGCCTCCACCATCTATATGCCGGCTTGTTCCATGGGTCAATCGCACCCTTTGCCAAGGAGAGACTTTTATCAGGGATAATCAGATCCTCATCATATTTAAGAACGTTGCCAAATCCCTTACAATCTGGGCATGCACCAACAGGATGGTTGAAAGAAAAAAGGAGAGGATATGGCTCTGGTAGTTCGATATTACATTCATCACAGGCATTCTCTGAGGAAAAGCTGAGAGCTGAGAGCTGAGAGCTGAGAGCTGTATTTACAATGATAATCTTTATCCTTCCTTGTCCCTCTCTCCATGCCATCTCAATTGAATCAGAAAGTCTCGGCTCATCCTTTATCACAAGTCTATCGAGGACTATATTGAGCGAATTAGCTGATAGCTGAGAGCTGATAGCTTGCTCACTGCTAATTTCTGTAATATCGACTACCTCACCATCGAGCCAGACCCTGTAAAACCCCTTTCCCCTAAGTTCATCTATCGGCTCTTTTGTCTCAAAAACTATGATCGCCTTTTCATCATAGTATTTCTCAAGAAGTTCTGAAACAACCTGTGAGGGGTCCCATATCCTTATCTCTTTACCGCAGGCTGGACAGAAAGGCGTTGAGATCCTTGAATACAGTAGTCTGAAAAGATCATAAATCTCTGTTAGTGTTCCTACTGTTGAACGAGAACCGCGCACAGGATTCCTTTGTTCAAGGGCTATGGCCGGCCTTATGTTATGTATGGCGTCAACATCAGGCCTGTCGAGTTTTTCGAGGAAAAGCCTTGCGTATGTTGAAAGAGATTCTATAAATCTCCACTGGCCCTCGGCAAAGACTGTATCAAAGGCAAGTGAGGATTTTCCTGAGCCGGATACACCTGTTATTGCTATGACCTTGTTATGAGGCAGGCTGAGGTTAATGTTTTTTAGGTTATTCTGTCGGGCGCCCTCGATAATTAGTTTTCTTTCGGACATTTAAGTATTTTAACAC
>PEUB01000036.1:3602-80679 GCA_002780895.1 Nitrospirae bacterium CG02_land_8_20_14_3_00_41_53 | reverse complement strand
ATCCTCTGGTGTATGTGCCTCGATTGTGTAGATGAGATTTTTATCTTTAAAAGTTGAAAATAATCTATCAAAGTCGAATGTCCCTTCACCTATTGCAAGGTGGTCATCAGAGGTCTTATTGTTGTCGTGAAGGTGGAGTTCGATTATATAAGGCTTTAGCTGTGCTAACCATTCATCGAGAGTAATCTTAGAGAAGAGATTAAAATGACCTGCATCGAAACATATTCCAAAATATTCAGAATCCATCTCTTCCATAAGAAGTCTCAGGTTTAATGGTTCATCCTCAAAGACATTTTCTATTGCTATCTTAAGACCCATATCAGCAGCCCTTTTTGACAAAGTTCTCCATGTTATTAAACTGTTTTTAAGCCAGATATCAACCCTCATTGAATATTTCCATTTCTCATATCCTGAATGAAAGACTATTGCTTTAGGGCTCAGGATCTCTGCTATATCAAAGATATGTGAAAACCTCTCAATAGTAACAACCCTGACTTTTGAGTCAACGGCACCTGGTGATAAGTCCATGAATGGCGCATGAATGGTGATAGAAGGCTTATATTCGAGTTTTTCTTTAAGCTTTATAATGTCAGGATCTTTTATATTGTCAAGTGAATTTGAAGAAAAATATATCTCGAGGTTTATGTGGTTTTCTTTTATAAATCTTAAATAATCCTCTATCCTCTGATAAGGAACATGGACATGAGGATTTATCATTAACTCTTGGCGGCGGCTTTTACCTTAGATTCTATCTTGCTATCAGATTTGCCATCAGCCTCTTTTGCTTTTTTTCTTTCAGGAGATGCATAGTCTGTAACATACCATCCTGTGCCTTTAAGGACAAATGAAGTATGGGAGATTAATTTATGCATATGACCGCCGCAATCGGGGCACCTGCTTAATGGTTCATCATCGAATTTCTGAATTACCTCACGCTGTTTGCCGCAGTCAAGGCACTCGTACTCATATAACGGCATTCCTCAATCCTCCTCTTAAAAAATCAACCCTATGAAATTACTAAGGCGGTTATTAATAAGACGACATTATTGAAAAATCTCCCCTCGCCCCTCTTTAACAAAGAGGGGTAATTTCCCTCCCTTTGGCAAAGGGAGGTTAGGAGGGATTTTATAATCAATGTCTTCATACTTATGACCTTATCAGTATACCATAAAGATATTATCTTTTTCATAACATTACCATTGCAGCTTTCTTAGTATCAGCTTCTCATATAAACCTTTTGGCATAAATGACTGCTGGTGGATTTCATCACTGTAGTATTTTGTTTGTATTTTAGGTTTACGTTTTATCTCTCGCGGTGAAAGTTTTTTGGATGCTACCGAAAATGTCCACCAATTTCCCGGATATGTTGCAATCGGAGCAGTATACAGGTCAACTAAAGGGAAGACCTTTTTCAGTATTTCCTGAACCTCAATAGCCATATCCTTATGAAAATGAAGTGACTCTGAATGTGTAACAAACATGCCTTCATCTGTTAGACAATTTTTTACAGAGGTAAAAAAATCCACTGTGAAAAGACTTCTTGCAAAACCAATTATATCAGTTGAGTCGATAATAACAGCGTCTACGTCGGAAAGTTTTCTTTTTTTAACAAACTCAGCGCCGTCCATAATCTTTATCTCCACTCGCAGGTTATCAACGTCTGAGGCTACATTCGGAAAAAATCTTTTTGAAACATTTATTACATCTTCGTCTATCTCAACAAGATAAACCTTTTCAACAGTTTTGTGTTTCAAAACCTCTCTAACTACCCCGCCATCGCCGCCGCCGATAACGATAACCTTTCTTGGGTCTGGATGGGCATGCATCACGACATGGGTAAGCATTTCATGGTAAAAGAATTCATCTCTTTCGGTTAACTGAACAACATCGTCAAGGATGAGCATTCTACCAAAATGTGGATTTCTTATAACCATGATGTCCTGAAATTTACTCTTGCCCTTATAAAGGATCTCTTCAACATCATACGAATATTCGACTGGTGCATATGGGGCCTTTTCAGTAAACTTAATCATCTTCCATCCTTTCTTTACTCATAAATTCATAAGAATCGTTTTTGGTATTGAAAATCCATTAAATTCTGAAGCATAGGATACAGTGTATGCACCACTGGATAATATGAGGATCAGATCACCGACATTAGGTTCCGGAAGTGATACATTATTATCTATAACATCAAAGCTGTCGCAACTCGGACCTGCTATTGTCCATCGTTTTTTATATCTTGTATGTTTACAGCTCTCAACAATATAGCTGTATTTTATACCGCCAACACTTTCCATCAGTCCATTAAAAACGCCTACATCAATGTAAAGCCAGTCTTCATTAGCCCTTCTGGCCTTGCCAATTACTGTGGTTACTAATATGCCGGCGTCTCCTATAACCGCCCTGCCAGGTTCAATATATATTTCTAAACCTTTAGGAAATCTCTCATAAATAAGCTTATTTACATTTTTCTCTATAGTCTCAATGCTAACCACATTCTTGGTATATCTTATTGGATAACCGCCACCAATATTTAAAAGGGTCAATTTTATTCCGTTCTTCTCAGCCATATCCCATAGAGCCTTTGCCTTATCAAGGGCAATATTCCAATTATAAACATTTGTGCACTGTGAGCCGACATGAAATGTGATACCAACCGGATTGATCCCCTTTTCCTTTGCATAACGCAATAGTGTTAACGCCTCGTCAAGTTCAACACCGAATTTTTTACTAAGCGGCCATTCGCTGCCCTCATTAGGGACTGAAAGCCTTACATAAACATTGCAACCAGGAACATATCTTGAGAGTTTGTCCACCTCGTCTGCAGAATCAAAAGAAAAATAATTTACGCCATAAGATGCAGACATTTTCAAAAACTTCAGAGATTTTATGGGATTACTTGATATAATCCTTTCCGGCTTTACTCCTAATGATAAAAGTATTTTCAGTTCTCCTTCAGAGGCAATCTCGAACCCTAATTTGAATCTATTCAGGAATTTGAGTATCTTTATGTCAGGGTTTGCTTTAACTGCGTAAAACACTTTTGAATTTTTAATATAGCGGCCGATTAAGGATGCCTTTTCTTTGACCTTTTCGCTGTCTATGAGGAGAAACGGCGTTTCAATATTCTCATTATCAAGATATCTTAATACCTTAAATAACGTAGATTCAGGGATAATACCTGCATGAAATTTCTCTACTTTAAAGGTTCTAAGCATAAGATTTTGGGGTATTTATATCAGTGTGCCTTTCTGGCTCGAAGAATTTTCTTAGCAGTAGCACGGACTCCCTCTATAACATTCTTGTTTTTTTCAAGTATTGCAAGGTCTCTTGTTTTTAATTCATTGACGAGTGCAACTGAAATGCCAGGCGGAGTTTTAGTGTTTGTCACAAGTCCCAAGATTACGTTATAGTTCCTCATCCATTCTCTCTTTTTTGTTATTTTCCTCAATGCTTCATCAGGTGTAGAGCGCGACTTCGAAATTAATTCTATTTCCGTCTCGGTCATCTTAGGATTTTCCAGTACAGTCAGTACCACCTCTTTGTTTGGGTCCCTTAATAGAATTGACCTAATTTCTTTTCCGCCCCTTAGCGCAAGATGTATCTTTTCTGATACACTTAATTTTTGTATCTTCTGGAGGATAGTCTGTTTGCGTATTAAAATCCTATCTTCTTCCATAAAATCCCCTCTTCATGTACAAAAAAAATTCTATGTTACCTTTTTGCCCGGTAATGGGAGATTGGAATATACCAACGGTCTTGAGGCCAAGCTTTTCTAAATCTTCCTTTACATCTTTAACAGCCTTAACCCTTTTTTCTTCTTCTCTGACTATCCCGCCTTTTCCAACCTCTCCCTTTCCTACCTCAAACTGCGGTTTTACAAGTGCGAGCACCTCACCTTCTTTCCTGAGAAACCCGAGCACATGAGGAATCACCTTTTTCAGAGAGATAAACGAAACATCCACTGTAGCCATGTCTATATTGCTTTTTATAAGATCTTCAAGCTCCAGACTTTTGACTTTTGACTTTTGACTTTTGACTATCTCAGTGAGATTTCTTATATTCGTCCTTTCCATAACTACTACCCTCGGGTCTTTTCTAAGTGACCATGCAAGTTGCCCATAACCCACATCTATACAGTAGACCTTCCTTGCCCCCATTTTCAATAAACAGTCTGTAAAGCCTCCTGTTGATGAACCAACATCCATAATAATCTTATTATTCAAATCAATGCTGAAAAAATATATTGCTGCCTCAAGCTTAAGACCTCCTCTACTTACATAAGGCAGGTCTCCTTCTTTAAGATATATAGCTGAAGTCCCGCTTACAGAAGTACCTGACTTTGTTATCTTTTTACCGTCAACAAAGACCTTCCCTTCCATTACAATGGCCTTTGCCATTTCTCTACTTTTCACTAACCCTTTCGAAACAAGAATTTTGTCCAATCTCTCTTTCAATGGCTATATAACGGCTCTCTGAAAAATGAAAATGCAGATAGATATATTCCTTCTTCATCAAGACCGTATTTCTTTCTCAATTCGTTCTGTTGACCCTGTTCAATAAATCCATCCGGCATACCCAGTCGCTTGATTCTTACATTATGAATATCCGTTTCATTCAGGAATTCAAGCACTGCACTGCCAAAGCCACCTTGAAGAACATTCTCTTCTATTGTGATTATTCTTGGAACTATCGTCGCCACAGAGAATATAAGATTGCGGTCCAATGGCTTTACAAACCTTGCATTTACGACCATAGTAGCAATGCCATCTTTTTCGAGTCTCTCTGCCGCAGATAAGGCTGGATAAACAGTATTACCAATTGCAATTAGCGCTATGTCATCTCCTTCTTTAAGAATCTCAGCCTCTCCAATACCAAAATGGTCTGATGTCTGATGTCTGATGTCTGATGTCTGTATCTTACCCCTTGGATACCTGATAGCAATAGGTCCTTTATGTTTTAAAGCAAGGTCGAGCATTACTCTAAGTTCAATATCATCCTTGGGCGCCATGACAACGAGATTCGGGATATGCCTCAGGTAGGATAAGTCAAACAGTCCGTTATGTGTAGGTCCGTCTTCTCCGACTATCCCTGCCCTGTCGATCGCAAATACAACAGGAAGATTCTGGAGACAAACATCGTGGACTATCTCATCGTATGCCCTCTGAAAAAAGGTGGAATAGATTGTGACAACAGGTTTTAAACCCTGTGTTGCAAGCCCGGCAGCAAAAGTTACAGCATGGGGCTCTGCAATACCAACATCATAAAATCTATCAGGATATTTTTTTGCAAAATGCTCAAGTCCTGTACCTTCCTTCATTGCTGCCGATATAGCAATTATCTTATCATCTCTATCTGCAAGTTCTGTCAGGGCATCACCAAATACCTCACTGTATGTAGAGCCGCTTTCATTTAAGGGTGCCCCTGTTTCGAGATTGAAAGGTCCAATCCCATGAAACAAAGAAGGATTTTTCTCTGAAAACGCATAACCCTTACCCTTCTTTGTTATAACATGTATAAGTGTAGGAGACGATGCCGTTTTTATCCTTTTTAATGTCCCGATTAATAGCTCGATATTATGACCATCTATTGGACCAACATAATTAAATCCAAGTTCTTCAAAGATTACCCCTGGCAAAAAAAACCCTTTAAGCATCTCTTCTGTCTTCTGGGCTATTTTTGCAGCCTTATCACCTAATTTTGGTATGCCTTCAAGAAAGGATTTAGTTTCTTTTTTAAATTTCTGATAGAACTCTCCTGTTAGTATCCTGTTCAGATATGCAGAAAGTGCGCCAACATTCGGGGATATGAACATCTCATTGTCATTTAGAATTACAATAAGGTCATTTTTAAGATGGCCTGCATTGTTTAATCCCTCAAGTGCAAGCCCTGCAGTCATTGCCCCATCACCGATAACAGCTATGACCTTAAATTTCTCCTTATTTTTATTCCTCCCCTCGATTATTCCGAGTGCTGCAGAGATTGAGGTAGAACTATGTCCTGTACCAAAGGCATCGTGTTCACTCTCCTCTCTTTTAGGGAATCCAGAGATGCCTTTATATTTCCTGAGGGTCGAAAACCTTTCATATCTTCCTGTAAGAAGTTTGTGGGAATAGGACTGATGACCAACATCCCATATTATCTTATCTACAGGGGAATTGAATACATAATGGAGGCTGATTGTCAGCTCTACTACTCCGAGATTTGATGCCAAATGGCCTCCATTTATTGAGACCCTATTAATTATTATCTCCCTTAGTTTTGTTGCAAGTTCCTTTAGTTCAGGAATAGAGAGCTTTTTTAAATCTGATGGGGAGTTAATTTGCTTAAGATACATCAAGATCTCCTTTTTATAAGATAATGTGCAATCTCCCTTAAGGGGTCTGCCTTAGAGGAAAATATACGGAGGACGTTTATTGCCTCTGCGATTAAATCCTGTGCCTTTTCCCGGGAACCTTCTACACCGAGCAGTGATGGGTAGGTCATCTTCATCTTCTTCTTATCTGAACCTGATGATTTTCCGAGCTCCTTTGCATTACCTTCGATATCAAGTATATCATCAATAATCTGGAAAGCAAGCCCTATATTTTCTCCATATCTTGTTAATGCCTTCAATGTATCTTCGTCACTGTCTGCGAGTATCGGCCCCATTCTGACAGATGCTGTTATAAGTGCCGCAGTTTTGTGAAGGTGTATAAAGTGCAATATATCTATATCGGGTTTTGTATTTTCCGAAAGTATGTCAAGGACCTGGCCTCCAACCATACCATAGGCACCTGATGAAATGGCAATATCATGGATGATCTTAATAAGAGAAGAAGGGTTAATCTTCATATCTGAGGACCCCCCCACCCTATCCCTCCCCCTCGAGGGGGGATTTGTATTTGCAATCATATAAAAAGCCTCTGTAAGAAGGGCATCGCCTGCAAGTATAGCCATTGCCTCCCCAAATACCTTATGGTTTGTTGGTTTACCACGCCTCAGGTCATCATTGTCCATTTCAGGCAGGTCATCATGGATAAGGGAATATGTATGTATGAGTTCCAATGCCGAGGCATAGGGTATGATGTCTTTCGGTTCACCTCCACATGCCTCGTATGAGGCAAGTGCGAGTATCGGACGGATCCTCTTACCACCTGCGAAAATGGAGTATCTCATTGCCTCATGGAGAATAGAAGGTTCAGATGGGGTCTCGAAATATGATTTCAGATATGAGTCAACTAATTCGCGCTTTTCTTTAAGATAAGTCTTTATATCAAACATAGCCATTTTCACAAATCACACCTTTTCACTCCCACTCTATCGTACTTGGTGGTTTTGAGCTTATATCATAGACCACCCTGTTAACCCCTCTCACCTCATTTATTATCCTGTTTGATATCCTCCCCAGAACATCATATGATATCCTTGCCCAGTCAGCGGTCATACCGTCAAGACTCTTTACTGCCCTTACAGCTATAACATTTTCATACGTCCTCTCATCGCCCATGACACCTACGCTCTTGACAGGCAGAAGTACGGCAAATGCCTGCCACAGTTCTGTATAAAGACCTGTTTTTTTTATCTCCTCCAAAACTATGGCATCTGCTTTTCTCAATATATAACACCTTTCTCTTGTTACCTCGCCAATAACCCTTATTGCAAGACCAGGCCCTGGGAATGGTTGACGGTTTATTATCTCATCAGGAAGTTCGAGTTCTTTTCCAAGAACTCGAATCTCGTCTTTAAACAATTCCCTGAGAGGTTCTATAAGTTTCAACCTCATCTTTTTAAGAAGCCCTCCAACATTATGATGGCTCTTTATCGTAGCTGACGGACCTTTAAATGGAACACTTTCTATGACATCGGGATATAATGTCCCCTGTGCAAGAAACTCTACCCCTTTGATTTTTTTTGCCTCTTCTTCAAAGACTTTTATAAATTCATTTCCAATGATTTTTCTTTTTTTCTCAGGATCAGTGACACCTTTCAATTTATTTAAAAATCTCTTAGAGGCGTCAATGAAGTTTATATTCATATGAAAATGTTTTCGCAGTGTTTCTTCGACCTTTTTTGCCTCTCCTTCCCTTAATACTCCATTATCTACAAAGATACAGGTAAGTTGTTCGCCAATACTTTTGTGTACCAGGACTGCTGTAACAGTAGAATCCACCCCGCCGCTTATACCGCATACAACCTTTTTATTTCCTACCTTCTCTTTTATCTCTTTTTTAGCAGTCTCTATAAAAGACTTCATATTCCATATTGGTTTACATCCACAAATCTTGAATAAAAAGTTTTTTAAGATCTCAAATCCCTTCGCGGTATGTACTACTTCGGGATGAAACTGCAGGGCATAAAATCTCTTGCCTTTGTTTGCCATCGCTGCAACAGGTGAGTTGGCTGTATATGCTATTGGTTTGAATCGGGGGGGGCAATGCTCAATCCTGTCTCCATGGCTCATCCAAACAGTTGTTCGGAGTTTACCCCCCCTATTCCCCCCCTTGATAAGGGGGGGGAGTCCTCTTAGTTTCGTACCAATACCTTTTAATAAATCTGAGTCATCCTCAACTATAAGTTCTGCCTTGCCGTATTCCCTTTTCTGTGCCTTTGCAACTCTTCCTCCAAGGCAATGCGCCATGAGCTGCATGCCGTAACATATACCGAGAACTGGTATGCCGAGTTCAAATATCTTGAGGTCTGGGATTGGTGCGCCTGAATCATAAACGCTCGATGGGCCGCCTGAAAGGATTATTCCCTTTGGATTGAAATCCTTTATCTTTTCAATTAGGGCGTTAAACGGAAATATCTCTGAGTAGACCTTGCTTTCTCTAATGCGTCTTGCAATTAACTGGGTATACTGAGAGCCAAAATCAAGGACTAAAATCTTTTCTTCGTACATTCACTATTCTGGCCAGTAATTTGGAGCTTCTTTTGTTATGATAACATCGTGGACATGGCTTTCTCTTAATCCTGCATTAGTAATAGTTATAAATTTTGCCTTTTTCCTTAGCTCATCAAGGTTTCTACAGCCACAGTAGCCCATCCCCGAACGTAACCCTCCGATTAACTGGTTGACGCTCTGAGAAAGCGAGCCTTTATATGGCACCCTGCCCTCAACCCCCTCTGGTACAAGCTTTGTCGATTTCACGCCTGCCTGCATATATCTGTCTTTTAAACCTTGCTCCATTGCACCTAAGGAGCCCATCCCCCTATAAACCTTATAACTACGGCCCTGGAGGAGCACTATCTCCCCTGGAGACTCATCTGTACCTGCAAACAGGCTGCCTATCATTACAGAGTGGGCACCTGCTGCAATCGCCTTTGTAATATCCCCTGAATATTTTATTCCGCCATCTGCAATGATGGGAACTCCATATTTCCTTGCAACAGAATAACAGTTCTTTATTGCTGTAAGCTGCGGCACACCAGTGCCTGCTATTATTCTCGTAGTGCAGATTGACCCTGGACCTATGCCAACCTTTATTCCGTCTGCGCCTGCCTTTATCAGGTCAACTGCAGCCTCTGTGGTAGCAATATTGCCGCCGATTACATCCACCCCAAATTTCTTTTTTATCGTTTTAAGCATAGAAATGACTGAGGTAGTATGTCCATGAGCAGTATCAATCACAATCACATCAACCCCTGCCTTTACAAGCAGTTCTACCCTGTGGATTGAATCTTCCCCTGTGCCTATTGCAGCCCCAACGCAAAGTCTTCCAACACTGTCCTTACACGCATTTGGATATTTTTTCCTCTTTTCTATATCTTTTATAGTTATCAAGCCCTTAAGGTTATTATCCCTATCTACAATGGGAAGCTTTTCAATCTTGTATTTGTGCAGGATCTTCTTCGCCTTATCAAGGGTTGTACCGACAGTAGATGTGATGAGATTTTCTCTTGTCATCACATTAGAGACTTTTTTGGATAACTGGGTTTCAAACCGTAAATCCCTGTTTGTAAGTATCCCGATAAGTTTCCCTTTTTCCGTAACAGGGACACCTGATATCTTATATTTTTCCATCAGTGACATTGCCTCTGAGATAGGTGCATCCTGTGAGATTGTTATGGGATCAAGTATCATTCCACTTTCAGATTTTTTTACCTTGTCTATTTCTGATGCCTGTTTCTCCGGGTCCATGGCCCTGTGTACAATCCCGATCCCGCCTTCACGGGCTATGGCTATTGCAAGGTCGGTTTCTGTAACAGTATCCATTGCAGCACTTACTATCGGGATATTGATTTTTATATTTCGTGTAAGCATAGTGGTTAAGTCAATTCCCCGTGGAAGAACCTCTGATTTGGCAGGCAGGAGAAGTACATCGTCAAATGTCAATCCTTTTTGCAGATTATCCTCAAGCATTATCGCTCCTCAAAATTTCGATAATTTTAACATTTTAATATCTTATAAAGCAATTAATGAAACTATTTTCACTTGACAGTGTTTATAACTTATATTATATTGAAGGATGATTTCTTATTTGGGGAAATTCTTAGAAGTTTGCTTCTATTTGACTTAAGTTTCATTTGGTATGGAATTTGATGCCTGATTATCAGGATTTTTAGATTATTTTATGAAAGGGGGTGAAGAAAGATGAGGCTAACAGTTCTTTTATTGACATTGATAGTAGCAATTGCCTTTGTCGGCAGTGCTATGGCAACTCCTCCCGGAAAGTCAGTAGAGTATCCCGGTGGAGATCAAGGCAAAGTTGTGTTCAGCGGGGACACACACGGCGCTAAACACGGTATGAAATGCAATGACTGTCATCCAAAACCTTTTGTCATGAAAAAGGGAGCTTTTAAGATGACAAAAGAAGGTCACGGCAAACCTGATTTCTGTGGAAAATGTCATGATGGCAACGAACACAATGGTAAAGTTGTATTCTCACAATCCAAAGAGACAGACTGTGGAAAGTGCCATAAGAAGGCTGCAGTAGAAGCAGAACCCAAAAAAGAAGCAGCGCCAGCTGCTGAAGAAGAAAAGAAGTAAAAATGAGGGGGTATAGAAAGCTATCTATGCCCCCACTTAAAATACTATTAAACTCTCATCAGCCAAGATTCATATTTCTTATTCCTACCCCTGACAATGTCAAAGAATATTGACTGAAGCTTTTTTGTTATTTTACCCGGCTTGCCATTACCAATGGCCCTTCCATCAGCCTCTCTTATAGGAGTAACCTCTGCAGCTGTACCTGTAAAGAATGACTCATCTGCAATGTAAAGTTCGTCTCTTGTGAACCTTTCCTCAGCAACTTTGATTCCTTCATCATTTGCTATGTTAATAATGCTGTTTCTTGTTATCCCTTCAAGTATTGAGGTAAGAGGCGTGGTCTTTAATATCCCGTTCCTTACTATAAAGATATTCTCACCACTTCCCTCAGACACATACCCTTCTGTATCAAGCAAAAGGGCCTCATCATATCCACATGAAATCGCCTCTTTTTTTGCAAGCTGTGAATTTACATAATATCCACAGACCTTACCCCTTGCCATGTTTGCATTTACATGATTCTTTATAAAGGATGAGGTCTTGATTCTAATACCATCTTTAAGCCCTTTGTCTCCGAGGTAGGATCCCCACGACCACACTGCAATAGAGACGTTAATAGGATTTTCCTTTGGATAGAGGCCCATAGCACCATAGCCTATATAAACAAGCGGCCTGATATAGCATTCCTTAATCTTATTTACCCTGATTGTTTTGATTATTGCATCCCTGATCTCTACCTTTGAATAAGGTATATCCATCAAGAATATATGTGCTGAGTTAAAAAGTCTGTCAATATGCTCATTAAGCCTGAATATTGCAGTGCCTTCCCTGGTTTCATAGCATCTTATTCCTTCAAAAACCCCGAGACCGTAGTGGAGGGTATGGGTAAGGATATGTACAGTAGCATTGTCCCAGCTTACAAACTTACCATCCATCCATATCTTTTCTGTCTTTGGTATCATAGAATTTTATTTATACCAATACATCATATGCAAAGTCAATCACATCTTCTCGGGGGCACTTATACCGAGTATCTCAAGACCATCCTGGAGTACAATCCTTATAGCTCCACACAGAGCAAGTCTTGCCCTGGTCAGTTCAATATCATCGCTTACAACCCTGAATTTATTGTAGTAAGGATGAAACATGCCAGAAATTTCTTGCAGGTAGAATGTAATCCTGTGCGGCTCATAGGTATTGACAGCGCCTTCAAATACCATCGGATAGATAAGGAGCTTCCTGATTATCCTGAGTTCATCATAAACAGATAATAGCATGAGGTCTGCATCATAAAGCCTGTCTGTATTGATACCTTTTTCTTTTGCATGGGTAAATATGCTGTTTATCCTTGCATTTGCATATTGTACATAAAAAACAGGGTTTTCTGATGACTGTGCTTTTGCAACTTCAAGGTCAAAATCGAGATGGCTGTCAGGTCTTCTTGTAAGGAATATAAATTTTGTTGTATCTGGACCAACTTCATTCATAACCTCTCTCAACGTTACGAACTCACCTGCCCTTTTTGACATCTGGACAGGTTTCCCGCCTCTCAGCAGATTAACCATCTGTACAAGTAAAACCTTTAATTTCTCTTTTGGATAGCCCAGTGCCTCAATGACAGCCTTAACCCTTGGGATATAACCATGGTGGTCAGCGCCCCATATATCAATTAGCTCATCATATGTCTTCTCTATTTTCTTCTTATGGTATGCGATGTCAGAAGTGAAATATGTATACTCGCCATCCTGTTTTATAATAACCCTGTCTTTGTCATCTCCAAATGCTGTTGATCTGAACCATGTTGCACCATCTTTTTCATATATAAAACCCTTTATTTTGAGATCTTCAATAGCTTCTTCTACATCTCCTTTTTTGTATAGTTCTTCTTCACTCTGCCATGTATCAAAATTAATACCAAAATCCTTTAAATCTTTTTTTATACCGGACAAAATCATCCTGTAAGAATAATCAATGAAGAAATCTGATACTGCTTCAAAGCTTCTCTGAAGGAATTTTTTGCCATTTTCTTTAATTATCTCATTTGCGACATCCTCTATATATCCACCTTTATACCCTTCCTCTGGAAACGGATATTCTATCCCAAGCAATTGCTGATAGCGGGCAAATACGGATAAACCGAGGAGTTTTACCTGCTTACCTGCATCGTTTATATAATACTCACGCTCAACCTTATATCCTGCAGCATTAAGAAGATTTGAGAGGGCTTCACCTGTAGCACCACCCCTTCCATGTCCAAGATGGAGCGGGCCTGTCGGATTTGCACTAATGAATTCAATCTGGACCCTTCTGCCTTTACCAATATCCTCCCTCAAAAATCCGCTTTTATACTCAATTAATTTCTTAATCTCTGAATACAGATATTCTTTTGAGAATGTAAAGTTAATGAATCCAGGACCTGCAATATCTATCTTCTCAAAGGCAGATTTACCTGCCTTTGCAGACAAGTCTTTAATGGAATTTATAAGTTCTTCTGCTATCTTTCTCGGAGATTTTTTTAGTAATGCCGCTATGGACATTGCTACAGGCGTTGCCAAATCGCCCATAGAATCGTTAGGTGGAACTTCTGCCTCAATAGAAGGGATTGTCTCCAGACCGAGTGCTTTAAGTGAATCCTCAATTACTTTTACGAGTTCTTTTTTCATGGAAATAGAGTTTAAACAGCGTCTGTATTCAAAGTCAACTAAACAAAGCTACCCAATAAAAAGGTCCTTCAGACTTTTCTGTAGAGACCGCTATTAGCCCCTGTCCTTGAAAGGAGTCTTCCAAATTAGTCCCCCTCCCTCGATGGGAGGGGTTAGGGGAGGGTTTTTTTGGGTATGCACCTTCCACACAATTCTCTGAAGAACCAAAAATAGGGAATAGAATTTTTCTATTTCCGATCAGGATCGCTTTTTTTCTTGAAAATAGTGAAAATAGAAAATTGAAAATAGGGACACATCCCATTTTAACGGCATTTCTTCCTCGGTCTTCCCTTCGGGCGTTGCAAAAGCCTTCTTTCAAGCTTCTTTTCCATCTCGACCACAAACTCCGCACTGCCAAGAGGTCTTCCCGTTTTTGTAGCATAGCGCAACCTCTCAATTTCTTTTTCAGGCATATCAGAGCGCAGCAGGAGTATATAGTCCTTTCGTACGTCATTGCTAAATAGGTCTTCTCCCAGAACAGGATCCTCGCTGCCCTTTACATGAGATCGGGCACTTGAATAGGCATAGTCTTCGGCTCTCTCAACCATCTTTGCCCTAACCGGATTTTGCTCGATATACCGTGCAACCGCCCACAGGTATTTCTCATGATCCACAATGCATGAATGATAGCGACTTTCCCACAATCTGCCTGTCCTCTCATACGTCCTATTTATATGTTGCGTGTAGCAGAGAGTGAGTCCCTGCATCATCTTAAACAACGATTCGTTCGTTTCCGGCTTTGTCAGCAAATGGACATGATTGCTCATCAGGCAGTAGGCCATAATCGGAGAGTTCCACTTGAAGGCATATTTCTTTAGCAATGACAGATACTGCTCTCGGTCTTCTTTTTCAAAGAAGACATGCTCTTTGTTATTTCCTCTTTGAATGACATGGTGCGGATAGCCCGGTGCAACCGCTCTACCGATCCTTGGCATTGGGAAGTTTAACGACTATAGTCTTGGATGTCAAGTAAAATGGGATGTGTCCCTATTTTACTACTTTTTTTACTATAGTACTTTCTATATTACTTTCAGGATGTGTTTCCACCCCCCCTACCCTTCTCTTCATCCTCATCAACATAAGCCCTTTTCTTTTTCAGCAATCTTATAAAACCATATACAGTAATCACAGCGGCGAGGAAAAAGAGGATTGTGTAGATGTTGTAGCTTAAATATGAAAACCAAGTATGCTTTCTTTTTAGATATACAAGCCACTTAATCTCAAGTTCGGAAGTACTGACAGAAAGACTTTTCTGGATAGAATCGTCTATAGAATGCCCTTCTTTCAGATATTCAAGTATCTGTAAAATCCCTTGCTTGCCGTACTCACTGACGATATATTCCACGATGCTTTTGCTTTCCTCATACGCAAGAAGAAGAGACTTTTCATCGCGAGGAAATCTTATGAGATCCCCTATGCTTATTGTACTGTCAGAAATTGTAGCTTTTGTAATCGCACTGTCCCCGTCGTCTGCTATAAGCTCTGCAATCCCTCCGCTTGCCCATTGGCAGACCCCCTCGTCAAGCCATCTGGGCAGTCTATCGTTTTTGATATTGCTGTGCAAAAGGATATGACATAACTCGTGCTTGAGTGTTGCCTCAAGGGTAAAGGGCCTGGTATATATCCTTGAGGTATCAAGTACAATAAGATTTCTGTCAGGGATAGCAAATGCAATAATTATATCGCTTCCGACCATTTTCATTAGGGTGCTTTTATCTTTAACCAGAATTACATCTGGTCTGACATCAACCTTCCAATCGAGGGTTGCAACGAGATCTGCTTTAACAGCAGGGTATACCTTCACTACATCTTTAGCCACGTTTTCTAATGGCTCCTCAAAAATGACTATGACTTCTTTTGTCTGGATCTTATTGGGTTCGGCATAAAGAGTATTCATAAAAGTAAGGAAAAATAATAAGAACAACATGATGGTTGGCCTTCTCAGTTTCATAGTATTTAAATCCATAAACATATCTTTATTTTTGCCTTTCGGTGTTCAATAAGACAATACCCAGAAAAGAAATATGGATTTTTTTGTTGAATTTTTGCTCTAATGCTATAATATGCAAAAATTCATATCCATTTAGGGTGCACTGAATGATTCAATATGGATGGGGATATAATGAAAATTCTTAGGATTGCACTTGCACAGATTAATCCTACTGTCGGAGATCTTGATGGTAATGTCTCAAAGATTCTCAATTATATTAAGAAGGCAAATAAAGCCGGTGCTCAAGTAGTTGCGTTTCCTGAACTTGCAATAACAGGTTATCCCCCTGAAGATTTGTTGTTGAAAACCCAGTTTATAGAAGATAACCTCGATGCACTGGAAAAAGTGCGGCGAAATGTAGGTGATATAGTGGCTGTAGTAGGTTTTGTCGACAAAAGAGACGATATCTACAATGCTGCCGCAATAATCCACAACAAAAGACTGATAGATACCTATCACAAGATGTACCTGCCAAATTATGGTGTATTTGATGAATATCGTTATTTCCAGGCTGGTACAAGATGTCCTATTTATCAGATTGGTGATACATGGATAGGGGTTAATATATGTGAAGACATCTGGTATCCAGAAGGGCCTTCAATGGTCCAGTCACTTGCGGGCGCTGAGGTGATCTTAAATATAAACGCATCACCATATCGGATTGGTAAAGGGAAATTTAGAGAAAATATGCTTTCAACAAGGGCAACTGACAATATGGTTATAGTGGCTTATCTGAATACAGTTGGAGGACAGGACGAGCTTGTATTCGATGGCCACAGCTTTATCCTTGACCAGGATGGTATTGTAATCGCAAGGGGAAAACAGTTCGAAGAAGACCTGATCGTCGTTGACTTAGACCTTGAGGGTGTTATGATGCGAAGGCTTCATGCCCCGCGCAGGAGACAGGAAGTAATTAAACTCGGAAAGGGAGCTTTTGAAAGGATCAATGTCCCGGTTGAAAAGACATTAAGTAAAAAAAGGGCAAAATCACATCTTCGTTTATCATCATTATTAGGTTATACGGTTTTAGAGCCATTACAAGAGGTCTATATGGCGCTTGTACTCGGCACATCTGATTATGTTACTAAGAATGGATTTAAAGGTGTCGTTATAGGTCTGAGCGGTGGCATCGATTCATCGCTTGTAGCATCCATTGCAGTAGATGCGATTGGTAAAGAGAATGTGACATGTCTATTTATGCCCTCTCCATATACATCGATGGAGAGTAGAGAAGATGCTTATGCCCTTGCAGGCAATCTTGGGATAAAGGTTATTGAGTCACCAATTGATAGTATATTGAAGAGCTATCTCAATGCATTGAAAAATGAATTCCAAGGACTGCCAGCAGATGTAACAGAGGAAAATCTCCAGGCAAGGATAAGGGGTAATATCCTTATGGCATTTTCAAATAAGTTTGGATGGCTTGTCTTGACAACCGGTAATAAATCAGAGATGAGTGTTGGATATGCAACCCTTTATGGTGATATGGCAGGCGGATTTGCAGTAATAAAGGATGTACCAAAAACAATGGTATACGAGCTTTGCAAGTGGAAAAATAATAAAAATGGCAGGGCTGTAGTACCTGAAAGGGTTATATTGAAAGAACCATCAGCAGAACTTAAGCCCGCCCAGAAAGATACGGATACACTTCCACCATATCCCGTGCTTGACCCCATATTAAAGGCATATATAGAGGATGACAAAAGTTTTGAAGAAATATTGTCTCTCGGCTGTAATGTTGAACGTGCACAGAATGTTATCAAGATGATTGATAAAAGTGAATACAAAAGAAGACAGGCACCTCCTGGCATTAAGATAACCCAAAGGGCATTTGGAAAAGATCGACGCTTCCCGATAACAAATAAATATAGGGGGTATTAAGAGTTTTAAGCCAAAGAAAGGTTTGATATATTGAAGAAAAAATTTATTTTCCTGCTAATAGCTATATCCATTTCTATAATTCTTATTTTTAGCTGTGCTTATTCTGAAGATAACAAGAATCTTCAGTTCAAGAAGCAGCCTGACATACAACAGGTAAAACCCAAAAAGCCTGTTAAGATCAAACTTAAACGTTCAGCAGAGGGCAAATATACATGGGATATCACAGGCGATAACGTGGATGAGATTGTCAGAACGAATAGAAGGCTGATAAAACTGCTGAAGATAGAGTGAGCGGCACCCTTTATATAGTCTCGACACCTATAGGTAATCTTGGAGACCTTACCTTCAGGGCTTTAAGGGTTTTAAAAGAAGCAGATGTCATAGCAGCAGAGGACACAAGACACTCCCGTAAACTCTTGACCCATTATGGTATCTCGAAGCCATTAATAAGTTACTGGGGCGAAAGAGAGAAAGTTAAATCAGCAGAGATCGTAGAGAGGCTGCATTCCGGACAATCAGTTGCCCTCATCTCAGATGCCGGCACGCCCGGCATATCAGACCCTGGAGCTGTTCTCATAAAAAAAGCTATTGAAGAAAATATTCAGGTTGTTTCAATACCCGGTCCGTCAGCATTGATTGCTGCATTGTCTTTATCAGGACTTCATACTGAAGAATTTATATTTATAGGATTTCTTCCAACAAAAGAGAGTCAGCGCCAGAAGATTCTCAAAGACTTGAGTCTTGAACGCCGGACACTCGTTTTTTATGAAGCACCGCACAGGATTCTTCAGACACTTAAGGATATGGAAAAGATATTTTTAGAAAGAAAGGCTGCACTTATAAAAGAAATTACTAAAATCCATGAGGAGGTGTTAAGGGGCAGCATTCCGGAAATACTCACCAAAATTAAAAAGACTACAATAGCAGGTGAGTACGTAATCGCTGTAGATGGCAGGACAGAGGAAAAAAAACTTACAACTGAGGATGCCATTTCAGAGGTCAGCGCTTTGATGAAAAAAGGCCTCGGTAGAAAAGAGGCGGTTAAAAAGATTGCCGATGCATACGGGTTGAGCAAGAAGGAACTTTACGATAAAAGCCTTATGTGACATATGCAGGAAAGAGAATACCACTTGACTTTTTCGGTACTTAACAATAAAATCTTTCAAGATATAATAAGAGGTGAAACATGGCTATTAAACTGCTTCTTGCAGATGACAGTATCACCATACAAAAGGTTGTAGAACTTATCCTCGCACAGGAAGGGTTTGAGATCAAGGTAACTAATAATGGTGAGGAAGCTTTAGCTGTTATCCCTTCTTTTAAGCCTGATATAATCCTTGCTGACATAGAGATGCCCAAGATTAACGGCTACCAGCTTTCTGAAAAGATAAAACAAGACCCTTTAATAAGCAGTATCCCGGTAATACTCCTTGCAGGCGCATTTGAACCGATTGATGAAGAGCTTGCAAAACAGGTTAAGGCAGATGATTTTATTATAAAACCCTTCGAATCACAGGAGTTAATAAACAAGATAAATGCTGCTCTTACTGTATCATCTGTAATGGAAGGAGAAGAAGCCGGGGGTATTGCTGAAGCCGAGGCTGTTGGTTTAGAGGAAGTTTCAGTTGAAGAAGCTGCAGCTACAGAGGTAAAGATTGGTATCCCTGAAGTAGAAATTCCTTCAAAGGACGAACTTAAAGACATATTCGAGAATACTGTTAACGAAAGAATATCTTCATTACTATCCTCGCTTGATTTAAAAGAAATTATCCTTACCTCACTGATGCCTTCGATGAAGGATTCCGTCGAGAAGATACTATGGGAAGTTGTACCTGACCTTGTTGAGAGGATGCTGAAAGAGATATTAAAAGGTGCCCTCGAATCCCTTACAAAAGAGGTTGAAAAGGTAATATGGGAGACTGTACCTGACCTTGCAGAGACGATGATTTCTAAAGAGATAGAGAGGATAAGGTCAGAATTTTAGAAAAAGGCTACAATCCGCAAGGTATAGAAGAAAGGTGGTATGAATACTGGGTCTCAAAAGGATATTTTAAGCCAGACCCGGACCTCAAAGGCAGTTTTTACTCTTTAGTAATACCCCCTCCGAATATTACAGGTTCTCTCCACATGGGCCATGCCCTTAATACGGTACTACAGGATATACTCTCTCGCTGGAAGCGTATGTCAGGTTATAAAGTCCTATGGCTGCCAGGCACTGACCATGCAGGCATTGCTACACAGAACGTTGTAGAAAAGCAGCTCGCATCTACGGGACTTGATAGGGATAAACTCGGCCGTAATGCCTTTATAGAGCGTGTATGGAAATGGAAGGCCGAATACGGTGGAAAGATAATCCACCAGCTTAAAAGGCTCGGCGCTTCATGTGACTGGTCAAGGGAAAGGTTTACACTTGATGATGGGCTTTCAAAGGCTGTAAGAGAGGTTTTTGTAAGACTTTATGAGGAAGGTCTGATATACAGGGATAACCGGCTTATAAACTGGTGCCCCCGCTGTAACACCGCGCTTTCCGACCTCGAGGTAGAATACGAGGAATTAGAAGGAAAGCTGACTTACATAAAGTATCCACTAACCCCCCCTATCCCCCCCTTAGCAAGGGGGGGGGATAATAAGAGGGGGTATATAACTGTAGCAACTACCAGGCCTGAGACGATGCTCGGAGATACTGCTGTGGCTGTAAACCCTGAAGACAGCAGATACCAAAAATTCATTGGTAAAACTATAAACCTGCCTCTAACTGACAGAAAAATCCTTATTATTTCTGATCATGCAGTAGACCCTTCTTTTGGTACAGGCGCAGTAAAGGTAACACCAGCCCATGATTTTAATGACGAGGCTATAGCAAAAAAACAGATCCCACCTTTAGAATTCATAACCGTGATCGGGGCCGATGGTCTTATGACAGTAAATGCAGGAAACAGATATGCAGGTCTGGATAGATATGAGTGCAGAAAACTTGTCATTAAAGATTTGAAGGTACTTAATCTTTTAGAAAAAGAGGAGTTGTACAAATATGCTGTAGGCCACTGTTACAGATGCAAGACTATTACCGAGCCGCTGTCAACACCTCAGTGGTATGTGAATGTACAGTCCATTGCTAAAGATGCTATCAGGGTAGTTAAAGAGGGAAAAATTAACATCATACCTAAAACATGGGAGAATACATATTTTGCATGGATGGAAGATATAAAAGACTGGTGCATATCCCGTCAGATATGGTGGGGACACAGAATACCTGTATGGTACTGTCAGAAAATGCAAAATGCAAAATGCAAAATGCAAAATGGAGTTATAGTATCAAGAGATGTACCACAAGTATGTCCTTACTGTAGCTCAGAAGAATTGATTCAGGATGAAGATGTACTCGATACATGGTTTTCGTCTGCCCTATGGCCATTTTCTACCCTTGGCTGGCCTGATAATACTGACGATCTTAAGACCTTCTATCCTACAAGCGTTCTTGTGACAGGGTTCGATATAATCTTTTTCTGGGTCGCAAGGATGATAATGATGGGACTTAAATTCATGGGAGACGTGCCTTTCAGGGATGTTTATATACATGCACTCGTCAGGGATCTGAAAGGCCAGAAGATGTCTAAATCAAAAGGTAATGTTGTTGATCCTTTGATAATGATAGACAGATACGGTACAGATGCATTCAGGTTTACACTTGCTGCTTTTACTGCACAGGGGCGCGATATTAAGTTTTCGGAAAAAAGGGTTGAAGGGTACAGGCATTTTGTAAATAAGCTTTGGAACGCAGCAAGATTCATTATGATGAATACTAATCCCCCCACCCCCCCTTTAGAAAAGGGGGGTAAGGGGGGATTTGAAAAAGAAGGGGTTGAGAGGATTACTCACACGCCTCATGATCTTGCAAGTAAATGGATATTGAGCAGACTTGCCGCTATAGCAGATGATATAAACAGGGCACTCGAAGAATATCGGTTTAATGACGCAGCAAGTAGTATATACCAGTTCGTATGGCATGAATTCTGTGACTGGTATCTTGAGATGGCGAAATCCGAAATCAACCCACCCACCCAACCCTCCCTCTCGAGGGGGGAGGGCAAGGGAGGGGATGGAAACTCCGAACCCCGAACCCTAAACTCACAAACTGGCGTCAGATGGTGTCTCCTGCATACACTCGATACATCCTTACGGCTGCTGCATCCTTTTATGCCCTTTGTTACAGAGGAGATTTGGCAGACGATAAAAATTCAGCATTCAGCAATTAAGGAGAGTATTATGGTCTCAGATTATCCGAAGTCTTTACCAAGAGACTACCAGGCTGAAGAAGACATGTCATATATCATAGAGGCTGTAATGGGAATAAGAACCATCAGAGGGGAGCTGAACATATCACCATCACTTAAACTCAATGTGTCAATAAAGACATTTTCTCAAATGGCAGAGAAAATATTGAAGGAAAACGTACAATATCTCAAAAACCTTGCAAAGGCTGGCGAAATTAAGATAGGTATGAACATTGAGAAGCCAGAGTGCTCTGCAACCTCTGTTAAGAGTTCTATGGAGATATATGTTCCTCTTAAAGGGGTCTTGAATATTACTGCAGAAGTCGATAGACTTAAGAAAGAGGAGGCAAAGGTAGATGTGTCTATCGTGTCTTTGAACAGGAAACTCTTTAATGAGGACTTCCTCCAGAGGGCGCCCAGAGAGATTATTGATAAGGAAAAAGCAAAATATGAAGAACTGATAATTATAAAGAAAAGGATTTTAGAAAGTATTAAAATGCTTAAAGATGTGGAGGTGAAAAATGACCCATAGAGACGGAAGAGAACTTGAAGAAAGAGACCTCGAATTTATTGAGGGGGAGTTTATCAATATAAAACAGAGCACTGTCAGGGCTGTTGAAGGAGGTCATATCGAACTCCAGCAGGTAGGAGCACTCAGCATAGACGGAGAAAAGGTAGAGGTTACACAGGGGGCAACTGCTATCCTCAGAGGAAATGATATAAGTCTTAACCAGAGTATAAGTGGTGTTACTGCTGCTGAAAATGTATCTATAAATTTTTCATTTTCTCCTGTGTCCATTTCAAGAGAACATACAATTGTTAACAGATCTGCTGTTGGCTTTATGGCTGGAAGAGATGTGAAGTCAGAGAATACTTCTGCATTCCTTGTTATCGCTAATAAGATCGAAGGAAATGTAACAACGCTTCTTGACTGGCATTCTGCTCTTGCCTTAGGCGCTGTTTTGGGGGGAGTTTGGGGCTTTCTCTCTTTATTATCCAGAAGGGAATAGGATGGAGATTCCTTTAAGTGTGATTGATCTAATTCATCGTGCCCTTGAAGAGGATATAGGCCCTGGTGATATTACTACATCCCTCCTGATACCTAATGAGAATAAATCAAGGGCACTGTATATTGCAAAGGAAAATTTTGTTCTGGCTGGTCTTCCTTTTTCAAGAGAGGTTTTTCAAATACTCGACCCCTCGATGTCCTTTAATATCTTTTATAATGAGGGCGCTAAGGTCATAAAAGGAGATGTGGTTGCTGAGGTTTTGGGAAAAACCCGGACTATTCTTGCAGGAGAAAGAGTAAGTCTGAATATATTACAGAGACTTTCCGGTATTGCAACCCTCAGCAGTATGTATGTGGATAACATTAAAGGACTAAAGGCAAAGATAGTTGATACAAGAAAGACAACCCCATGCCAGAGATTTCTGGAAAAGTATGCAGTAAGAATGGGAGGAGGAAGTAACCACAGGTTCGGCCTTTTTGATGGTATCCTCATAAAGAATAACCACATAGAGGCAGTAGGCAGCATCAAAGAAGCTGTAAAACTTGCAAAAGGCGGTCACCATCTTGCCAGAATCGAGGTCGAGGTTGAGAATCTTCATGATCTAAATGAGGCAATAGAGGCTGGGGCAGACATAGTGATGTTAGACAACATGTCGGTTAGTGATATAAAAGAAGCTGTTAAGATATCAAACGGTAGAGTTATAATCGAGGCATCTGGCGGCATTAAACTTGAAAATGTTAGAGATATTGCTGAGACAGGTGTTGATCTAATTTCTGTTGGTGCACTTACCCATTCGGCAGTATCGGTAGACATCAGCTTGAAAATAGTGAAGTAGATTTGGTAGACTGTTTACCTAAGTAAGGAGGACAATTATGACTCTGAAACAGGTAAGAAAGATTGCGAAGAAAAAAGGCGTGAAGGTCGGGAACATGAAGAAGGAGAATATTATCCGTACCATCCAGCGAGCTGAAGGGAACATTGACTGTTTCGGCAATGCTGCAGCAGGGGTATGCGACCAGATTAACTGCCTGTGGCGGGATGATTGCCTAAAATTAGCCCCACAGGTTCATATCTTGGAATAAAAATACTACTGAGATAATCTTCGAGGTCTTTAAACAGCTTGAAGATATAACAATGGGGTTCAAGGAAAAAACATGAAAAAACCCTGGGCAGGAAGGTTCAAGGAAAAGACCTCAAAGACCGTGGAATCCTTCACAGAGTCAATCTCATTTGACCACCGTTTATGGAGATACGATATTGAAGGAAGCATTGCGCACACAAAGATGCTCTGCAAACAGGGTATCATTACAAAAGCAGATTCTGAAAAGATAATAAATGGTCTTGAAATTATAGCAAAAGAGATAGGAACCGGAAAGTTCAAGTTCAGAGAAGACCTCGAAGATATTCACATGAATATCGAGGCTGCACTTATAAAAAAGTTAGGTAATGTGGGTGGAAAACTTCACACAGCACGGTCAAGGAACGATCAGGTAGCACTTGACCTCAGATTATATCTCAGGGCAGAGATAAAAGAGATACTATCACTTATAAAGAAATTCCAGAAGATACTTCTTAATATGGCAACAAACCACCTCAATTCATTAATGCCTGGCTATACACATCTGCAAAGGGCACAGCCTGTACTATTTTCTCATCACCTGCTCGCCTATGTTGAGATGCTGCAGAGGGACAACGAAAGATTTAAAGATGCATTAAAAAGGATAAACCTGCTTCCCTTAGGCTCCTGTGCCATTGCAGGGACAGCCCTTCCTATAGACAGGGGTTATGTCGCAAAACTTCTCGATTTTAAGGGAATCTCTCAAAATAGTATTGATGCGGTATCAGACAGGGACTTTGCAATAGAGTTCCTATCAAGTGCTGCCTTACTCATCATGCATCTCTCAAGGCTTGCTGAGGAGCTTATATTATGGTCAACTGAGGAATTCAGATTCATCGAACTACCTGATGCTTTTACAACAGGTTCGAGCATAATGCCTCAGAAAAAGAATCCGGATGTAGCAGAACTTATCAGGGGAAAAACAGGGAGGGTTTATGGAAACCTGTTATCTCTTTTAACTGTAATGAAAGGCATTCCACTCTCATACAACAGGGATCTACAGGAAGACAAGTTGCCTGTCTTTGATACAGTGGAGACGGTCAAATCCTGCCTTATCGTCCTGAATGAAATGCTACCAAGCATAAAAGTAAACACAAAGAGAATGCATGAAACCGCAGGAGATGCCTATTCGACCGCAACTGATATTGCAGAATACCTTGTAAAAAAAGGGGTACCCTTCAGGAAGGCTCATAAAATCACAGGTAAGATTGTTCTTTATTGCATCAAGGAGAAAAAGAAACTCGAAGAGCTTTCTATCAATGAGTTGAAAAAATTTTCTCCTTTAATTAAAAAAGACATATATTCTCATATTGAAGCCGAAGATTCTGTAAAGGCAAAGACATCGAGGGGTGGTACAGCTCCGGATGAAGTCAGAAGACAGATAAGAAGACTCGATAATTTAATCAAATGAAACAATCACTCAAACTGGTATTGATGTCATTCCCGCTTGTCGGGAATCTTTCTTATCTTTGTTCAAGGGGACCAAAGAAGGATTCTGGACAAGCTCGGTACGAGTCGATTCCGACCAGAATGACAACCAAATAAAAGAAGCATCTTCAGATGATAGAACTCAGAATACAGAAGTCAGAAGTCAGATTTGGTCTTTTTATCTTTTGTTTACTATTTACTGTTTACTGTTTACTCCCCTCATGTGGCAAAAAAGGTGACCCTACACTCAAATCATACGAAAAGCCGGATCCGCCTTCTGCGCTCAGGGCCGTCCACAGAGAATCAGAGATTATCCTCCTGTGGGAATTTCCAAAAGATAAAGAACCAGCAATAAAAGGATTTTACCTGATGAAATCAACAGGTGGGGATTTTGAAAAGATCGCCACCCTTGAAAATAATAAGCGGTCTTATATAGATAATGATTTTAAAATAGGCTCTAAATACAAATATAAAATCGTTTCCCAGAATCTGAAAAATGTAATAAGTAATGACTCAAATATCATACAAATTGATCCTGAAACCGTACCTCCCCCTCCCGGAAAAATTCTATTTAAGGTAGAACATGACTCTCTGACATTGAACTGGGAAAGTGCGGGAGATAGAATCCTTTATAACATCTATAAAAGTAATGAGAAAGGCATATACCGTTTAATGCCTGTGCATAAAGAACCAATTAAGGAAACCTCATTCAGGGATAACTTTGCAATAAAAGGGCATGTTTACTATACAATAAGAAGCCTTGTAGGTTCCGATATAAGGGACGAAGGACCTGCCTCAGGAGAGGTTGAGATAAATCCTTTGGAATTTGTGCCATCTTCTCCCTCAGGCCTTCAGGCAATAGTTAAAAAGGAGAATGTATATCTCAGCTGGAAAGAATCTCCTGATACATGGGTAGTTGGTTACAAGGTTTACAGAGAGATAAATAAGCAAGAGGGTTTTATATTTATTGGAGATACCCAGACCCCTGCATTCCTTGACAAAGATAAACCATCAACCAAGAGGAGTTACAGAGTAACTGCTCTTGGCCCTTCAAAAGAAAGCCTCCCTGCAGAAATAAGAAATATAGTTTTTATCCCATATAGATAAGTTCATTAATCTATATGCTTTCTATCGCGGCATGTGATAACCAAGATAAGTCTTAAATTCATCCTCAAAATCAATGACATTGTAAAAAAATAATTCACAGATTGAATATTTTGTGGAGATTTATAAGATTGATAATGCAGGTCCCGATAAATCGGGACCTGCATTTTTGGCTTAGAGTTTTGTAACGTTTGCTGCTTTTGGACCCTTAGGACCATCAACAACTTCGAAGCTCACTGCCTGACCTTCGGACAGGGATTTAAACCCATTACCCTGAATTTCAGAATAGTGAACAAAAACATCTCCGCCGTCTTCCTTGGTGATGAATCCAAAACCCTTGGATTCATTGAACCACTTAACGGTTCCCTTTACCATGCTGCTACACCTCCTTGCTAATAAAAATCGAAGATTACGGAATCTTGCCATAGAGAAGCCGCAAGATTCATAGTCCTTGAGGCTGTATACAACAAAACTTCCGAAACTTCGTGAATAGTATTACATAGAATTATTGAAAGGTCAAGGATTTTGGTAAAAAAGTTATATAACTGATTGACATAAAAACTCTGATTTAGTTACTCTAATCAAGAAATAGAGGTATCATGTTCGCCTCAGGCGAATCTGCCGGGGCGGAAAAAACTAATAACCTTGCTGATATGAAAGACAAAATACTTAAGGCATTTGAAGAAAGTATCAACGTTAAAGAGAAATTTGCAGAGGAAAAGAATATTGACAAAATTATTGAGGTTGCAAAGGCTATTGCCAATGCCTTCAACGATGGGAAAAAGCTAATCCTTTTTGGCAATGGCGGGAGTTCAACTGATGCCTCGCACATTGCAGCAGAGTTTATTAATAGGTTCAAGAAAGATCGTCCCGGTCTCCCAGCTATCGCGCTCAATACAGACATGGCAGTAATCACATCAATTGCTAACGATTATGATTTTTCTGAAATCTTCGCAAAGCAGCTTAAAGCCCTTGCAGATGAGGGAGACATTGTAATTGCAATCAGTACAAGTGGAAATTCTCCCAATATCCTTAAGGCTATCGATGTTGCAAAAAAGAAGAGACTAACAACAGTTGCATTTACCGGCTTAAAAGGAGAAAAGCTTGCATCGAAGTCAACATATACATTCATAGTTCCATCTGATAACACCCCGCGAATTCAAGAGACCCACATAACACTCGGGCATGTCATCTGCCAGATGGTGGAAGAGATACTCTTTGAGGTACCAAGGAAAAAATAGTTCGCATCGGTCGGTATCGACTTACAATGAGGTAGATGAATTTAGAATCCTCGGTATCGATCCAGGCAGTGTCATGTGCGGTTATGGACTTATAACCACAGTCAATGCTCAAAAAGCTGGCAGGATTTCAAGCTTGCAAACGAACAAGCCAAACTGCACTTACATCGCCTCAGGGAGAATTACTTTACCACCAAAAAGTCCGCTGCATCTGCGATTAAAAAAACTTTATGATTCCCTCATAGATATTATCAGGGAATATAGACCTCAGGAAATGGCAGTTGAAAGTATGTTTTTTGCAAAAAATGTAAGGGCTGCATTAAGCCTCGGACAGACAAGGGGAATTGCACTTCTTGCAGCTGCATCAGAGGATCTAAATGTCTATGAATACAGTGCACTCGAGGTTAAAAAAGCTGTCACCGGTTATGGAATGGCCGAAAAAAGGCAGGTTCAGGATATGGTAATGAAAATCTTAAATCTCAAATCACAAATCGCGAATCTCACTAACGACAGTGCAGATGCCCTAGCCCTCGCTTTATGCCACTTAAATAATATAAGATTTAAAAGGGCATTATCGGAGTCGTCCAATTCGCTGTCCTCGGCGAGTCACCTGAGACGACCGAGGCGAAGAGGGCTGAAATGATTGGGTCATTAAGAGGGAAACTTATATACAAGAAATCTGACAATCTTATTGTTGAGGTCAGTGGCGTTGGATACCGCGTAAATGTGACATTTAACACCATATCTATCCTCCCTGAAGAGGGCAAAGATGTCTTCCTCCATATCTATACTCATGTGCGTAAGGATATATTACAACTTTATGGTTTCACATCAGAAGATGAAAAAAAGATATTCATCACGCTCCTCGGCATAACAGGTATAGGGCCTAAAATGGCATTAAATATACTTTCAGGAATTTCCCACAATGACCTTCTGCAGGCAATTGAGACTGAAGATGTTGCACAACTTTGCAGAATACCAGGGTTGGGGAAAAAAACCGCACAGAGATTAATCCTTGAGCTCAGGGAAAAACTTCCGCCAGCGAAAGAAACAGTTGACAGGGTTTTTGAAGATACGCTATCTGCTCTTGTAAACCTTGGATATAAAAAATCTATTGCTCTGGAGTCTCTGGAAAAGGCATATAAGAAAGGTTACCATGACATTGAAGGGCTACTCAAGGAGGCATTAAAATATCTGAACAGAGATTCTCAACGAACAGGAGATGTTAAGTGAAAAAACCAGATAATCAGAGATTCTCACCGGATAAGACAATTAATCCTGTTATACCGGACAAGACAATTTCAGATGATGAACTCGGCTATGAACTGACCTTGAGACCGAGGTCATTTGATGAATTCATTGGTCAGGACAGGATTAAAGATAACCTAAGGATATTCATAGAGGCAACAGGCAGGAGAAAAGAGCCTCTTGACCATGTGCTTTTCTGCGGGCCGCCCGGACTCGGAAAGACAACACTCTCTCATATCATAGCAACAGAATTAAAGGTAAATATAAAGTCAACATCAGGCCCTGTGCTTGAAAGACCTGGCGACATTGCTGCTATACTTACCAATCTTGCTGACCTTGACATACTTTTCATCGATGAGATACACAGATTGCCCCGCATAGTGGAGGAAATACTCTATCCTGCTATGGAAGACTATCAGCTTGATATAATCATAGGCCAGGGACCAAGTGCAAGAACATTGAAATTAAACCTCCCCAAGTTTACGCTGATAGGTGCCACAACAAGGACAGGGCTGCTAACTTCACCCCTAAGGGAGAGGTTCGGCGTAATAAACAGACTTGAATTCTATTCCCCTGATGATCTTAAAAAAATAGTTCTCCGCTCATCTAAGATACTTAATACAGAAATCGACGATGACGCTGCATTTGAGATTGCTCATCGCTCGAGAGGAACACCAAGGATAGCTAACAGGCTGCTCAGACGGATAAGGGATTTTGCGCAGGTTAAAAGCGATGGAAGGATCAACCTGAATATAACAAGAAGCTCACTGCTATCTCTCGATATCGATGAAAGAGGGCTTGATGATATGGACAGAAAGCTCCTTTCAACAATTATAGAAAAGTTTAATGGTGGTCCTGTTGGCATAGAAACCATTGCAGCATCATTAAGGGAGGATAAAGAGACCATCGAAGATGTCTACGAACCTTATCTCCTTCAGGAAGGGTTTATTGAAAGAACCCCTCGTGGCAGACAGGCAACGAGAAGAGCGTATCAGCATCTCAATATAAATGTCCCACAGGGATTGTTTTAAGATAAAAGATTTAAATTGAATAAGGCTTGCAAACATATATGTATAATGATAAACTTTTTTTATTATTGATATTAACTTGAAACTTAAACGGCATTGTAAAACACGGAGGTGATTATGAAAAAAATCGCTTTTATCATAATTATGTCTTTTGTATTATTTGCAGTATCAGACACAATTCTTGCAAAGACTGATACCGATTATGATACTGCTCTTAAATATTACAATAGCGGAAAATATAAAGAAGCCGTCAGGCTTTTCCAGGAGTACATAAAAAAGAAACCAGAGCCTTCTGCATATTATCGCATAGGTTATGCGTTATATGAACTTAGGAAATTTAGCGAGGCAAATGAATATTTTAAGCAGGCATATCTAATCGATCCAAACTTCTCACCTGAACTGGATTCGCTGTAGGGCAGGTGCTTTAGTTGAAGCTCTTAATGCACATCTGCTGCGCTAATTGCAGTTTATACCCGCTTAAGACTCTCTTCTCTAAGGGCATTGATGTAAAAGGGCTGTGGCTTAATCCGAATATCCATCCTTATACTGAATATCGAATGCGTCTTGATTCTCTGCAAAAACTCCAGAAGGTATGGGGTCTTGATATAGAATATATTGACCACTATGGACTGAAGGAATTCTTAAGGGCTGTAGTAAACAGGGAAGACAACCGTTGTATATCATGCTATTCCATGCGACTTGAGGAGACCGCAAAAACCGCAAAAAAGATGGGGCTTGAGGGTTTCACAACTTCCCTCCTTGTTAGTCCTTACCAGAAATTTGATATGATAATAAATGTAGGCAAAGAGATGGGGAAGAGATATTCGATACCATTCTATTTTGAAGACTTCAGGCCCGGATGGAAGGACGGCATCAGACTGTCAAAAGAACTTGGACTTTACAGACAGAAATATTGCGGATGTGTATATTCGGAGATGGAGAGATATCTTAAAAAGTAAAACGACATGGTTGACGGTGTTCAGTACATAGGCAGGTTTTTAATAATTCTCGGCATTGTGATCTCTGCCATTGGTGGAATACTTCTTCTTTCAGGTAAAATCCCATGGCTCGGCAGACTTCCCGGAGACATCATAATCCAGAGAAAGAATTTCAGTTTTTATTTTCCTTTAGCTACAAGTATACTCTTAAGTGTGATTTTAACCTTTATTTTCTGGCTCATTAGGCGGAGATGAAAAGATTATGGGGAAAGTCATAAGGTTCATTCTTACAATCTTATTCCCGTATCCAATAATAAGAACAATTGATTGCTTTGTCTGTCATTGCGAGCACCCAAAGGGTGCGTGGCAATCTCACAAGAAAAGACAAGATTGCTTCGTTTCACTCGCAATGACATTTCTTATAGCTGGATTTTGTTTATCCTTTTCTATCGTTGTATGGAATGCTCATGCCTCGGACAATATAAAAGTGCTTATTGTGAATGATACATATCCTAAAATCCCTGCAAAGAATGAGAAGATAGAGAAGCTCGGAAGTATGAGGGGAGATCTCCTCGTGATGGGTTCCCGATATACCGGTAATATCGATGTATGGAAAGGTGAAGGCGGGATCTATCTTATAAACGAACTTCCGATAGAAGATTATGTTAAGGATGTTGTTGTGGCAGAGGTTGGTTCAAACTGGGATATGGAAGCACTTAAGGCACAGGCTGTTATATCAAGGACATATGCTGTATACCAGAAAAAGATAAATGGAGACTCAATATACCATATCGTATCTTCCGTCCTTAACCAGGTTTATAAGGGCAATAATCCCAACGTAAGGGTAGCATATGCTGTTGCAGAAACAAGTGGAGAGATTCTTACTTTCGATAACAGAGCAATAGAGGCCTTTTATCATTCAACATGTGGGGGAAAGACAGAAAACCCAGAGGATGTCTTTGGAAAAAGCTACCCTTATTTAAAATCAGTGGAATCAAACTGTGAAATATCACCATACTCGACATGGGAAAAGAGGATTGAGATTACCGAGATCGAAAAGGCACTAAACCTGTCAGGGATTAAAGAAATATCAATAAAGTCCTATACCTCAACAAAAAGGGTTAAACAACTCGACATAATAAATAATTCTGGAATAATTACAATCAATGCAACCGATCTCAGAAAAGCACTCGGCTGGAGTCGTCTTCCGAGCACAAATTTTAGTGTAACACGTGATGGGGACTCCATGATATTTAAAGGAAAAGGTTACGGTCATGGTGTTGGACTGTGTCAGTGGGGTGCACTCCAGATGGCACGTGAAGGGAAAAATTACAAAGAAATCCTATCCTTTTTTTACCCAGGGACTATAATACAGTTGTATGAAAGTCGCTGATTTCGACTTTTTTCTCCCTGAAGACCTTATTGCCAAAAGACCTCTAAAAGAGCGCCCCAGCTCAAGACTTCTTGTACTCCATACAGATAGTACGATCGAACACGAAAGGTTCTCTGATCTTCCCTCTTATCTCGACAAAGGAGACATACTGCTTATAAATAACACGAGGGTCTTCCCTGCAAGGCTTACTGGATTTAAAAAAAATGGAGGGAGGTTAGAAATCCTGCTTGTAAGGAAAAAAAAAGATAATGCATGGGAGGTACTCTCAAAAGGAAGATTTACAGGAACACTAAAGATTTCAGAGGAGCTGCAGTTAGAGATTCATAACGGAGATACCGCATATTTTAAATATCCTGGAGATTTAATGGATATAATCTGGAAATACGGTAACATGCCGCTTCCACCTTATTTAAGACGTTCTCCCGATGAATCGGATAAAGAAACCTACCAGACCATATATGCAAAAAAAGAAGGCTCCATAGCAGCCCCTACAGCAGGCCTTCACTTTACGGATAAATTACTAAAGGAAATCACCTCAAAGGGTATAAAGCTCAGGGAACTGACACTGCATGTAGGCATTGGTACATTCATGCCTATTAGAACTGAAAATGTCGAGGAACATTCTATGGGTGCTGAGTATTTTGATATAGATAAAGAACTTATCTCTGAAATTAAAGAGATTAAGGCCTCGGGTAAAAGAGTTATTTCTGTGGGAACTACTACAACAAGGGCAATAGAGGGATATGTGAGCGGTAAGTGTAATGTAACTCTTCAAAATGGGAGGATAAAGGGAACGACTGATGCCTTTATCTACCCTGGATACAATTTCAGGATTGTTGACTCATTAGTTACAAATTTCCACCTTCCAGGGTCTACGCCTCTCATGTTAGCCTCTGCTATGTGCGGCTGGGAAAAATTATTGAAGGCTTATAAGGAGGCTATTGCCAGAGGGTATAGATTTCTCTCTTATGGTGATGCTATGCTTATTTTATGAAAAGGAGTGATTTAAAAGAAAATTCATCTGTGTTTTTTATTGGCAAAGGGATTATTATTATAGCTATACTCATTACATCGTCACTCAGCTTTGCACTCGGTTATTTTGTTGGTAGAAGCGTCCAACCTCCTCTTGTAAATCAGACATCTGTTATTCCCCAGCAGGATAGCGCCGAACAGAAAAATGCAGAACCTGATAAAAAAGAAACAATAGCCCAGCAACCAGAGCAAACTCTAAAACCACAGGAAACACAACAAACCATAAAATTACAACAAGTCCTACAAAATCAACAGACAAGAAAAAATCAACAAACTCAACAAATAAGGGAAACTAAACAAACCCGAGAAACCCCAAAAACTACAAAAACAAGAAAATACACAGTTCAGGCAGGTGCATTCAAGGATGCCTCTGATGCAAATGCCTTAAAGACAAAACTCGATAAAAAAGGATATAAGACATTTGTGACCCAATCAAAGACAAAAAAACATAAAAAACTCTATAAGGTGATAGTAGGCGATTTCGTTACCAGAAAAGAGGCTGAGGTACTATCTATCAAAATAAAAAAGGCTGAGGGTCTAAAAACATTCGTAACATTTAAAACAGAATAGGAGAACTTACGTTAACCTTAGAGATCGAACTTGACAGTGAAAAAGAATCCAACCTTCTTTATGGAGGGCTTGACAAAAACCTTAAGGTGATAGAGGAAACACTCGGTATTATAGCCTCTCAAAGAGGAAATAAAATTTTTTTGCAGGGTACTGATAAATCCGTAGAAAAGGCAGAAAGATTCATCCACGATATTCGGTCAATAAGCTCCAGCGGTTACAATCTCAACCCCGAAGATATACGTTATGCGCTAAGGTCTGCTACATTGGAAGGGGAATATACTTCAGTGAAAGACCTGTTCCTGAACAATATTCCTGTATCTTCAAAAAAACGATTTATCATACCAAAAACAGAGACCCAGAGAAAATATATAGATGCTATAAAAAATTTTGACATAGTCATCGGGATAGGGCCTGCAGGTACAGGAAAAACCTATCTCGCAATGGCAATGGCTATAAATGCATTTCTTAAAAAACAGATTAGCAGGATCGTCCTTGCAAGGCCGGCTGTAGAAGCAGGAGAAAAACTTGGTTTTCTGCCCGGCGACATATACGAGAAATTTAACCCTTATCTGAGACCATTATATGACGCACTCTTAGATATGATGGAAGCAGAAAAAGCAGGTAAACTTATAGAACGTGGAATTATTGAGATCGCACCGCTTGCATTCATGAGGGGCAGAACCCTCAATGACTCGTTCGTAATTCTCGACGAGGCGCAGAACACAACCTCTGAGCAGATGAAGATGTATCTTACACGGCTCGGTTTTAATTCGAAGACCGTTATTACAGGAGATATAACACAGATAGACCTCCCTGCAGGAAGAACCTCAGGTCTTATAGAGGCTGAGAGGATACTGAGCGACATTGAGGGCATTAAATTTATATATTTCTCTGAAAGAGATGTGGTAAGACATAAGCTTGTCCAGGAGATTGTAAAGGCATACGAAAAATATGAAAAACGGTCCTCAGAAGAATAAAACCCAGAGGATTATTGACTTTTTCAGGGCACTGTTTGAAGTGACTCCTTCAAAAGTAAAAGATGCCCCAATCCGCTATAGTAAACATGATCAGATCATAAGGATATCTTTAATTGTCACAGCCGGATTCATAGCTGCTCTGTCATTACAGGAAAAATTTAGTATAGAACAATTGATTGGTGGTTTCTTTATCACCTGTCTGCTGCTGTTCATCCTTTACAGAGATATAATGAGATATAAGCCTGCCTATATTAAGAAATACAATATGTTATTACTTCTCGGCGTGATGCTTATAAGCACCCTCCTGATAGGCAGGCTATTCGGTTATTTACTGCAAAGCCTCTCCAAGGGTCTGGAGTTTAAAGTCTTAGATAGTGCCTTGTTCGGAATTCCCATCCCAGCAGGGGCAATGCTTGTATCACTCATTTTTGACTTTCATACTGCAATTACTTTTTCCTTCACAGTCAGCCTTCTCACAGGGCTCTGGCTCCATGATGCATCCTTCACCATATATGCATTCGTTGGAAGCATTACAGCAGCCTTCAGCGTTATAAGGTGCAAAAAAAGGTCTGCGCTTCTCAAAGGAGGAAGCTATGTAATTGCAGTAAATATTTTAACTGTAATAATAATACTCCTGTTTAAAAACGAGCTTTTCACAGCAAAGGCACCACCCTCAATAATGTTTGCCGCGCTCGGAGGCATAGGTGTTACTGCAATTGTTTCCATTCTGCTGCCCATTCTTGAATATTTGTTCAAGGTCACCACTGACATAAGCTTGCTCGAACTGCTTGATCTCGATCAGCCAATAATGAAAACCCTTATGGTCACAGCACCGGGCACATATCATCACAGTGTTATTGTCGGAAACCTTGTGGAATCTGCTGCAGAAGCAGTTGGCGTAAACCCTTTGCTTGCGAGGGTAAGTGCATATTACCATGATATTGGTAAAATTAAGATGCCGGAATATTTTGTTGAAAACCAGAGTGGTTCAGTCAGCAAACACGACAAATTAACCCCGCACATGAGCAGCATGATAATCATCAACCATGTCAAGGAGGGTGTCGAACTTGCCAGGCAAGGTAAGCTTCCAGAGTCTATTATTGATATCATAGAGCAGCATCATGGTAACATGCTGGTCAGTTATTTTTATCAAAAGGCAAAAGAGCAGAAAGATGATGTCTCACCTGTTGAGGAAGACTATAAATATCATGCCCCAAAACCACAGACACGCGTGGCCGCACTTGTGATGATGGCAGATGCGGTTGAAGCTGCATCAAGGGTTCTTACAGATCCAACGCCGGCAAGAATTACATCATTGGTTGACAGGATAATAAACCATATATTCCTTGAAGGTCAGCTCGATGAATGCGAGCTTACGCTGAAAGATATCTATGAGATAAAGAAGCGTTTCTCTCATGTACTAACAAACATATTTCATAGAAGGATAGATTATCCGGGATTTGATTTTACAGATGAAGGTCTATATAAAGAACTGCCAAAGACTCTTAAAGGTAAATCAGCAGAGAATAAAAAGTCTTCTAAGGAAGGCACTCCGCCTGCTCGGCCTCCACAAGGCTGAACTCAGTATCCTTTTTGTAAATGATAGGAGAATGAGGATACTGAACCGTCAGTACAGGGGCGTGGACAGAACCACGGATGTGCTTTCATTCCCTCAAATTGAATATAGCTCTCAGCTCTCAGCTCTCAGCTCTCAGCAATTTGTTTTGGGTGATATAATCATAAATCTTCATCAGGCTAAAAGACAGGCATCAGAGTACGGACATACCTTTAATGAAGAACTTAAAAAACTCCTAATCCACGGCCTCCTTCATCTCATTGATTATGACCACGAAAAAAGCAGGTATCGAAAGAATAAAATGGAGAGAAAAGAAAAAGAACTGCTCAAGGCAATAAGGTAAAAATTCCTTGACAATACGGACTTGTTAATCAATAATCAACCCATATAAACCCTTATCTACTTATATCTTCCCCTTCCTTGATGGTCTATGACTCATCGGTCTTTACAATCGGCGTGGTTTCTTCACTTTAGCTGAACAGGAATTAAAAACAGCCAATCGGCGGAAGAGAAAAATATATCTGGTCTATGCAGATTTGGATGAACGGGTTACACAGCCACTGCCTTTTCAGCCTCTTTAAGCCACAAAAGTCTTGAACCATTAATAACAGAGGCATTGACAGATTCGATTATCTCATTTGGCGATATATCAAGCCCTTCTTTTTTAGTAAACGGGCTGAATATAAGTTTGGTCTCCACCTTTGACGCCTTTTTAACCTCGGCCTCTGCAGGTCTTTTAATTGTGGCTCCCATAATCTTTGCAAGATGGATAAAAATATCTCTGTGGCTTTTTGATTCTCCCTGAGGTTCTATTACCTTTGGAAGATATTTCAGTCTTCCCATATAATCTATTATTGTACCAGCAGATTCAAGGAAAGTCGCTGAAGGCAGTACAACATCCGCCTGTTTAGCAAGTTCTGTAAGATGTGAGTTCTGCACTATGAGGAAATCCGTATCCGGTCTTTTGTTTAAAGGAACTTCACCGACAGCATAAAGGACTTTCATCCCATCAGAGACCATTTCCTTATAAGTTTTCCCCTCTGTCGTCAACCCCATCAGGGCAACACCATGCGCATTGCTTTCAAGGCCAACAGTAATGATCTTTCCTTTCATCAGCGCAATATTGGCTGATGCATCAAAAAGTGAAGGAGAACTCAATAGTACCGGCTCCTTTGCCTCAGCAATAAATGTTGCTGCCTTTTCGATCTCCTCTGATAGTTCTACGTCTTTGACAGAAGCCTCTAACTTTTTATCTGCTTTCAGTCCCTTTCCTATTAAAGCCTTTGCAATACGTTTCAGAATGGATGTCTCGTTTCCTATAATATTTATTGTTGCTGCCTCTCCGATTTTTGTATCAGAGGAATTTATGACAACAAGCTTTGCCCCTCTGTCAACCCTTCTTCTTACAGAGGCATCAAGTGCAGGTAAAATCCTTTCCCACTGGGAAGGATTTAGACCGACAAGTACAATAAGGTCTGCCTTATTGATGTCTGCTGTTTGAGAGTTTTTTAGAGAATCACTCTCTGCATAGAGACTCATAGTTGTGTCGAAATTCTTTGTCTTAACAACATCTTTAGCAAGCTTTTTCAGGGTTATCGCATCTTCATTTTCTATGCCAGCAATGCTTATAAAGCCTGCTCCCTTGCCAGCTTTTTTTAATTTATCAGCAACTATACTGAGGGCGTCTTCCCATGTAGTCTCTTTGAGTTCACTGTTTACCCTTTTCATGGGAGATGTAAGGCGCGTCTCTGCCTCAATAGAGTCAAAACCAAATCTGCCATAGGCACAAATATATCTTTCCGCAGAGCCCTTCGGTGCCCCTGCGCTAATCTTCTGCACACTGCCATCTTTAGTGCTTACTATGATGTCGCAGCCATTGCCGCACAAAAGACAAACAGAATTGATTCTTTCATACTCCCACTCCCTGCCTTTACGCCATCTGTCTGCCTCAAGGAGGGCATTTACTGGACACGCATCAAGACAGCTTCCACAGAATGTGCACTCCGATTCCTGAAGTGGCTTGTCATTTGCAGTGATAACTTTTGCTCCGACACCTCTTCCCATGAACGCGAGTACATTCGTCCCCTGTTCTTTGCATACCCTGACACACCTGCCGCACAGTATACAATATTCGGGATCTCTCTTTATAAATGGATTTGCTTCATCAGTTGGATAGCCCATCCTTTTTCTTGTAAAGCTCGATTCCTTAAGTTCAAAGTCATAGGCATATTTCTGAAGGTTGCATACCCCTGCCTTTGTACATGTCATACAATCGAGTGGGTGCATTGAAAGGATAAGGTCTACGACAAATTTCCTGATCTCTTGAACCTTATCAGTTTTTGTATTAACAACCATACCATCCTTAGCCTTTGTATTGCATGCTATTACAGGTGCCTTCATCCCTTCTATCTCCACAAGACAGAGCCTGCAAGCACCGATCCCCTTCATCCCTTTGAGATAACAGAGATTAGGTATATGAATCTCTGCAAGTTCTGCTGCATCAATAATGTTCATCCCTTCAGGTACTTGAACCTCTCTGCCGTCTATTTGAAGTTTAATCAATTTTTCCATTCAGACCTCCTCTATTTTATTATGAAATTATTTGCTGCTAACTAATTCCTCTATTTTCGTCGTTATAACCTCAATCGCCTCTGCAGGGCAAACTTTAATACATTCTCCGCACCTTGTACACCTCTTCTGCCTTATCTCAAAAGGAAGGTATCCAGAAAGATAGGGCTCTCTTTTTTCACCTATTATTGCATCATATTTACATGTCTCTAAACATTTTCCACACATGATACACAATTCAGGATTTATCACATATTCAATAAGGTTGATACATTCCTTTTTTGGACAGATACCTGAAAGATGCTGATTGATCTCCTCCTCTGAACTTGTAAGTGTCTCGATAATAAACTTACCTGTATCTTTTCCCTTTTTACAAAATGAACCCTCCATCATCTTTGAACCGATTCTTTTAAGAGCCTTGATATCTGACTCGTTGACATTTTCCAAATGTTGGCTGATCCTGATTAACCTGATCCTTGCTTCATAAGTTCCGAGTGAACAGGGATAGCACCTGCCACACATAGGCCCTGCAAGGAATTCCTCAACATAATATAGAGCCCTTTGAACAAGACATGCCTTTTCCTCAGCCTCTTTCCTTATGTCCTCGAGTTTTTTCTCCTTTTCCTCGATTAAACTCTCTTCGCTCATTTTTCCTCCAAATATTTCTAAGGGCACCCCTCTTTAATTCCCCCCTTACTAAGGGGGGACACAGGGGGGTGGGTTCTTTTCTCAAACCTCACAGCTCCCATAGGGCATATATTGTAACAATCACCGCACTTCCTACATACAAAGCGATCTATCATGAATCCGGTTGAAGTTTCCTTTATTGCATTAATCCTGCATACATCTTTACAGCGGCCGCAGAGATAGCATAGCTCTGTATCTATATAGGTAAAGGGCTGTTCTTTAATCTCTATAGCGCCTAAGGGACATGCCATATAGCATGCCTTACATCTCTGGCAGAGCACCTGGTCTATATAAAATCCACCTTCCCTGGATTCTTTTATTGCCTCAAATGGACATGTATCCATGCAGCGCATACACTGGTAGCAGATTTCAGTGTTTATTGAGAGTAATCCGAGTCCGGTGCAGACCTTTGCCCTGCAATATTTATCTCTTATATGCTCTTCGTATTCTTCACGGAAATATTTGATGGTCGTAAGAACAGGGTTTGGTGCATTCTGGCCAAGACCACAGAGGGAACCTGCCTTTACAAGTTTCCCAAACCTTTCAAGTTTTCCTATATCTCCTTCCTCTCCATTGCCTAATGTTATCTTTTCGAGGATTTGGAGCATCTGGTATGTACCTATCCTGCATGGAGGACATTTCCCGCATGACTCAGCCTGTGTAAAGGAGAGGAAAAACTTAGCAACATCTACCATACAGTTGTCCTCATCCATTACGACCATTCCACCTGAACCCATTATTGAGCCAACCTTTGCAAGAGAATCATAATCTACAGGCAGATCAAGATATTGCTCAGGGATACACCCGCCCGAAGGCCCTCCTGTCTGCACTGCCTTGAATTTCTTATTATTTAATATTCCTCCCCCAATATCGAATATGATCTCCCTCAGGGTTATCCCCATAGGCACTTCAATAAGCCCTGTATTTTTAACCTTTCCTGCAAGAGAAAATACTTTTGTACCAGGTGAATTTTCTGTTCCTATATTCAGGAACCAATCGGCTCCCTTCTCGATTATTTGAGGCATACAAGCATAAGTCTCTACATTATTCAAATTAGTTGGATATCCCCAAACCCCTCCTCCAATTTCAGAAAGTCGCGGAGGTCTTGGTCGCGGCATACCCCTTTCTCCTTCTACCGATGCAATAAGAGCAGTAGATTCACCGCACACAAAGGCACCCGCGCCTTCCCTTATGTGAACTGTAAAATCAAATCCTGTCCCGAGGATATTTTTACCTATAAGCCCAAGCTCCTGCGCTTGATTAATAGCTATTCCCAAATTCTTAATGGCAAGAGGGTACTCGTGACGGACATAAATAATCCCATAATGTGCACTAATTGCATAAGCACATATAAGCATTCCCTCGAGCAGGCTGTGAGGATCACCTTCCATGACAGACCTGTCCATAAAAGCGCCAGGGTCACCTTCATCACCATTGGCTATCACAAATTTTATGTCACAACGAGAACTTTTGGTATGTTTCCACTTTTTCCCTGCGGGGAACCCTGCACCACCCCGGCCCCTGAGGTTAGCCTTTGTTACCTCCTCAAGTACTTGTTCTGGGCTCATGGAGGAAAATATCTTTTCAATAGCCATATACCCGCCGGTTACAATATAGTGAGATATACTATGCGGGTCTATACAACCAGTATTCCTGAGTGCAACCTTCAGCTGCTTCTTATAAAAAGGAATCTCTTCAGTTACTTCTTTGGGTGGCTCAAGAAAAGAATCTCTGAAAAGACACTCTCTTACAGGTCGTCCTGCTAAAAAGGTCTTAGATATAATCTCTCCTACTTTTTCTGGACTGACTTTCTGATAGAAATAATTATATGGTTCGGTCTTTATAAGGGGTCCTCTCTGGCAAAGACCCTGGCATCCTGTTTTTATCACTTCGATATCCAGACTGTTCTTAGAGATTTCATTCTCTAATTCCTTTGTAACTTCATGGGAACCCAAGGTGCTACAGGGAAGCCCACAACAAACCTTTATCCTTTTTTTACCAGGGGCTAATACCCCTTCTTTTAATAGAAGGTTACGGAGGACAATAAGGTCATCAATACTATCGAGTCTTTTCATAGTTACCTAATATTATCATTTCATTATTACTTCAATAAAGTGCTTCTGACATATAGCAGATTTCTGGAAGCAGATATGAAACTAAATCCCTAAAAGTAATCATTCCCACAATGTTATCTCCTTCCACAACAGGTATATGTCTGATCTTCTTTCTTGAAGCGACCGTTATTGCTGAACTTATTTCTGTCGAGGGATCAAATGTTGTAATATCACGTCTCATTATATTCTCGATAGTCTCATCGAGAGATATATTATTAAAAACACATCGCACAATATCCCTTTCCGTAAATATACTTGCCAATTTATTATTTTCATCAACCACAAAAATCCCGCTGACATTCTTCTCGCTCATGGTATATACTGCATCTCTAATAGTGCGATTTTTTTGAATAGTCACGATCATAGGCGGTTTTGATTTTAAGATATCTCTTAATGTCATTCTACATCTCCTTTCCATGATTTCTATGCTTTCAGGTGGTATCCCGAATACCTCTTCAAGCCTTACATGTCTTTTCTTCTTTATCTTCACAGCACCTGTGGGACATGCAAGGTAGCAAGCCTTACACCTTGTGCAGTAATCCTGGTCAATAAAGAATCTCCTTCTCGTCTCCTTAACTGCATCAAAGGCACATGCCTGCTTGCATAGACCACAAAGGATACATTCACTTTGTTCTATGATAAACATGCCAAGACCGCTACAAACCTTTGCCCTGCAGTATTTATCATGTATGTGCTCTTCGTATTCTTCACGGAAATATTTAATTGTTGTTAGCACTGGATTTGGTGCAGTCAGGCCAAGGCCACAAAGAGAGCCTGTCTTTACAAGTTTCCCGAGCTTCTCAAGTTTCTCTATATCTCCAGGCTCACCATTACCAGACGTTATTTTTTCAAGGATTTGGAGCATCTGATATGTCCCAATTCGGCATGGCGGACATTTCCCGCATGACTCAGACTGTGTAAAGGAGAGGAAAAACTTAGCAATATCTACCATGCAGTTATCCTCATCCATCACTACCATTCCGCCTGAACCCATTATCGAACCAACCTTTGCAAGAGAATCATAATCTACAGGCAGATCAAGATATTGCTCGGGAATGCATCCACCTGAAGGCCCTCCTGTCTGTACTGCCTTAAACTTTTTATTATTTATAATTCCTCCACCAATATCGAAGATAATCTCCCTGAGGGTTATTCCCATAGGTACCTCAACAAGCCCTGTGTCAACAACCTTTCCTGTAAGGGCAAAGACCTTCGTCCCTGGTGAATTTTGTGTCCCCATACTCAGAAACCAATCTGCTCCCTTTTCTATAATATAAGGAATATTTACAAGTGTCTCAACATTGTTAATAATCGTAGGGCTATTCCATAGACCACTCTCAGCAGGAAATGGAGGTTTTGGTCTTGGAAATCCCCTTTCTCCCTCGACTGATGCCATGAGTGCTGTCTCCTCGCCACATACAAAAGCTCCAGCGCCTTCCCTTATGTGAACTGTAAAATCAAACCCTGTCCCGAGGATATTTTTACCCAAGAGTCCAATTTCCTCTGCCTTCTTAATTGCTATACCCAGATTCTTAACAGCAAGTGGATACTCATGACGGACATAAATAAACCCGTAATGTGCGCAAATTACATAGGCACATATAAGCATCCCCTCAAGCAAGCTGAAAGGGTCACCCTCCATAACTGACCTGTCCATAAAAGCGCCAGGGTCACCTTCATCACCGTTGGCTATTACCATCTTATTTGAAACAGGAGACTTTTTAGCGAATCCCCATTTTATGCCAGCTGGAAATCCTGCACCACCTCGACCCCTGATATTTGCCTTTTTTACCTCATCAAGAACTTGCTCTGGAGTCATTGAGGAAAATATCTTCTCAATTGCTAAATACCCACCAACAGCAATATGGTGGGATATATTACAGGGATCTATCCTTCCATTATTTCTAAGTACAACTCTTAACTGCTTCTTATAAAAAGGCACCCCCTCCATCTTCTCAATCGGAGGATTGATGAATGATTCTCTATAAAGAAGGTCTCGTGCAGGGAGTCCTGTTATATATGTGGAGAGTATCTCTGATGCTTTATCAGGACTGACTTTCTGATAGAAATAATCATATGGTTCGACCTTCATAACAGGACCTTTTTGACAAAGACCCTGACACCCTGTCTTTATGAGTTCAATATCTAAATCGCTTTTAGGGTAATCCTCTAATGCCCTTACAACCTTGTGAGAACCTGATGCACCACACGCTGTACCACAGCAAACTTTAATCCTGTTCTTCCCCGGGATTAATAATCCTTCTGTAAGAAGTAGTTTTCTATAGGAAATTAGGTCGTTAACACTATTAAATCTTTTCATAATTTCCTTTTTATTATTCTTCTTTTATCGCGTTAACTATTCCTTCTATTTTTTTTGTTCCGATTTCACCTATAATTTCCTCATTAATCATAGTAACAGGCGCAAGTCCACAACAACCTATACATCCTACTGTCTCTAAAGTCATAGCAAGGTCTTCGGTTGTTTCTCCGTTCTTTATACCAAACTCTTCTTCAAGTGTTGTTAAAATCTTTTTTGATCCTCTTACGTAACAGGCCGTGCCAAGACAAACCCTTACAATTTTTCTGCCTCTGGGTTTGAAGTGGAACATTTTGTAAAAACTTGCAACACTATAAATCTCAGCAAGCGAAATATTGAGGTTTTTAGAAAGCCTCCTTAAAACTTCTTCCTGCAAATAACCATCATTCTCCTGAATCTGTTGGAGAACATGTATCAGTAATCCTCTCTTCCTTTCCTGCTTACTAAGTATTCTACCAACCTCTCCTATTTGTTCATCAATTTCAATCTCTTCTATTATCATTTAACCTCCAAAAATGTAGCCTGCTATAATAAACGCACCCTAAAGGGTGCGGCTACACTAATATATTCCTATATGCGGCTTAGCTGCCTTTTCAAGTTCACGCCTTGCAGCCATATCCAGAAGAACCCTTTCAGCGCCAAACTTGCCGGGTTCATATTTTCTAAGTTTAAGTGCTTCCCTGGCCCTATCTATATATTCAAGGGTAAGGCTCAGTATTTTTTCAGGGTCAGGCTCAAAATGTAACGCACCCTTGAATCTTTCAAACCATACCTCTGTCATTATCTTAGTTACTTCCTCACTTGCACTCACTGGTGATTCACCGCCAAATATCACAGGGACGCCTGATGCAGCGAGATAACACCCGATAGAAATCGCCTTCTCTGACATCCATTCAGGGGCAATACCTACAACAGGCATACCCCCAATCTCATCAGAGAGGCCGCCTTCTGCTGCCATTGCAGAGACAATCGTTAAAATTCTTGAATTATCTACACATGAGCCAAGGTGAAGGATAGGAGGAACCCCTATTGCCTCGCATACCTCTCTTAATCCTGGACCGGCATTTTCCAATGCCATCTCTGGTATAAGATATCCCGCGGTCCCACATGCATGAGATCCACACCCTGTTGATAGTATAAGCACATCATTCTTGATTAGCTCAACTGCAAGAAAGCGATGAAGCCCTTGTGAAGGAACCCGTGGATTGTCACAACCTGCAAGACCAACAACTCCACGAATCCTACCTGCCATAATTGCATCATTCAATGGCCTGAAGGATGCCCTCCATCTACCTCCCTGCATATATTCAATATATTCATGTGAAAAACCTGCTATAACCGGAAATTTCTGATTTATATGTATCCCTTCTGCCTTTCTATTAGGATAGTTATCTATAGCAAACTTTACTATCTCCCTTGCGATTTCCTTCGCCCTGTGCTCGTCATATTCAATATGAACAGCACCCGGTATTTTTGCCTTATAAGATGTGGTAATTACCTTTGTATGAAATTTCCTTGAAAGTTCTACTAATGCAGGCATTATACACTGGACATCAACTGTTATTGCATCAATGAGTCCTGTCATGATCGCTAACTCCTGATTTGTAAATCCACCTGCTGTTGGGATCCCGTGCCTCATTAATACCTCATTTGCAGTACAGCACATGCCACCAAGATTTATTCCCTTTGCACCCTTTGATTTTGCATATGCAATCATCTCAGGTTCATTTACTACATCCACAATCATTTCTGCAAGTGAGGGTTCATGTCCATGCACAACAATATTGACCTCATCTTCTTTAAATATCCCAAAACCCGCCTCTGCCTTTACTGGTCGAGGAGTACCAAAAAGAATATCTGTAATATCAGTTGAGATCATAGAACCTCCCCAGCCATCAGCGAGGGAAACCCTGAGGGCGCTTAAAAGAAGGTTATCAGGGGCATGGTCAACACCCATGTGAGTGCGATGCATTGCCTCTGTTATTTCCCTGTCAATTCCTCTTGGAGTAATACCCCACTTTTTCCATCTTTCCTGAGTCTTATTGGGAGCTCTTTTAATATAATTTAACTCTCCCTTCTGCCTTCCGAAATCTTTAATTAATCTCAGCGCGACATCTCTTGCAACATCATTGACAGCCATTCCATTTCCAAACTCTATATCAAGGATTCCTGCAACCTTATAAAGCTTTCTCACATCGGTTATTCTAAAATCACTTGTCTCCCCATTGGCAACAGCAAGCAGGATAAAGGCCATATCTCTCGCATGGTCCGTATGTGCTGCTGATCCTGCTATTGCCATTCTAAGCAGATTTCTTGAAGCAACTGTAGGCAGCGTAGCGCCACATACCCCTCTTGCCTCCTCTTCGGCATTCTTTCCAACAAACCTACAGGGTCCCATGTGACATGTCTTACAGCATGCACCGGCAGCGCCGATAGGGCATGGTTTAAGTCTCTGTGCCCTGTCAAAGCATGTCTCTATACCGTGGGATTCACCCCACTCTATAATCTGTTCAGCAGCTTCATTCGCACTCTTTACTATTTTTTTCTCCATATATCCTCCATATCAAGTCATTAGTCATCAGTAGTTCACCCTCCCCTCTATCCCCTCCCGTCAAGGGAGGGGATAATAAAATAAGTCCCCTCTCCCCTTGCGGAAGAGGGTTAGGGTGAGGGGTGTAACTAATGACTGTCTCATAACATAGGTTCCATCTCAAGTGCTGGATGTCCTACACTTGTGAGAAACTCGAGTAATTTTTCTGAGTCTTCGGCCACTGTCTCATCAGCTATCTTATCAAGAAGATCAGGGACACCTTCCTCTTCAGCCCTTTTCTCAAATGCTTCTTTAAGACTTTCTTTCAAATTCTTTGTCATCCAGACTATCCTTTTAATTCCCCCGTCACCATGGAGAAACTTTTTACTGACTATAAAGTTCCTTCCAATTCCCATAAACCCAGGATTCTGTGTGCCTCCGCCAACACTACCTGCCAATGTCGAAAATTTCATCCCTACAGGTGTCATTTCTGTATGACCACGCTGAACTATCATCACACCGTTTGCCTCTGGAATTATCGCAATAATGCATTCAAAACAACCACATGAGGTCATGGGATTTTCCATTATGGTATAAAGGTTAAGCGTCTCGACCGCACCCCCTGATGCCTTCTTCAGATATTCGTCAATGCCAGTATATCTGCCATATCTTTCATCCAGAAGCTCTCCCTTTATTATTGGCTGATTCCCACCTGTTGGGTCTATCTCGAATGCAGCCTTACAATCAAGCCAGCTATATGCCCCGCAGAGACCAAGCCTTTCAGGGCTTATTACGCATACATGGCTTGGTGCAAAAGATTGACAGAGGAGACACGAATAGAATATATCAACTGCCTCATCTACGAGTCCGCCGAGCCTCTGGTCACGCTCTTTGTAAACACTTCTTGCCTCTTCCATAAGTCTTAATACATCCGACCCATCTGTATAAATCGTTACCTGAACCTTATCCACAATTGCCCTGAATCTGTGGTGGGTCATAGTAGCATTGATTATTCCGAGATGCTCAAGGGTAAATCCTTCCTTCTTAGCATTATGACTTATTCTCATCCAGTTTATATCCCTCTGACCCATATGCCATACACCCTGAGCCTCATTGATATTAGAATGAATCTTTCTTTCTATAACCGGCTCGAAATCTTTCTGCATTTTTCTACCTGCAACATCAACAACTATTCCGAGTGGCATCTCACCACCCTTTTCATATCTCTCCTGCCAATTATTTCCAACAACTACAACCTTACCGTCCTCTATATCCTCCATTCCCCTCATTCTTACCCATTCGAATGAAGGTGTACGAGTACCGCCAAACTCTAAGAACATATCTTCTTTCCTTATTCTTTCACCCTCAAATGCCGGGCCATATGCAACAGGGATAGGTGGTTTCTCAACGATAATCTTCAAACCTCTAACCTCTATTGCCTTCTGCACGATCTTGTTGTGGTCAAGCTCTTTCTCTACCTCTTCATAAATACATACACCTGTCGGATGTATCACCGGCACGTCAGTGTCGCATATTGCCGGGAATCCCATGTTAATTGCTCCTGCGCCTGTAGTCCATATTATGTCATCAAGTTCACCAAGAACCACTGCAAATGCAAAGACCCTGTCTTTCTGGTATTTGAGATGTTCTTTGTAATCGCCGGGTTTTTTGCCTCCGTATATCAGGGACGCCCTTATTGCCCAGTCTGCTGCATAAAGTGCGTGCTCGGTATCGGGCCCGAGAGGGACGATTCTTGTGTCCCATCCTAATTCAACACCTTTTCTCAGGAGCTGTTTTGTAACGCTGTTACCGTTTACATGTCCTGAGAGGAATGTGAGAATATTCTTTCCCTGAAGTTTCCTGACGATATTTACCGCTGTTTCGTCATTCGGAGCCGCGCCTATAATGACTGCAAAGCCTGGCATCGTGCCGTCAACGAGCTGGATGCCCAGATTCCTCTGGATAGTATCGGTGATGAATCCATTATAAACATAGCCTGTCTCAGTGTCTTTTGCTGGTTCAAGACCGTTGATATACTTTAATGCGAGAATTATCTCTTCAGCAAAGAGTGTTGCCATCCCTGAGTCCAGCGCCTCGCCGAGATACGGCTTCCATAAATGCTCTTCCGGCTCTTCATGAAGCAGTTCCTTTGCCATACCCAGCGCAACCCTCATATCCCCAAGTGTTTTAACTGGGAAGGTTGTCATTGCATAAATCATCGGAAGATAAAAAGCTGTGTCAGGAAATTCAAAAGCGAAGTCTTCACCTTTTTCAACGATAACCTTCTGGAGCATATCCTCAGCCTTTTTAACAAGCGTATGTGCACCTTTTATAGCAGCTGAGGCTATTAACTTAGACATCCTGACCTCCTAATAAAATATTCACTATTTTTTGCTTGCCATCCTAGATTTTAAGAATGCTGGTATTGCATTAGCCTCTCGCGGGCCAACAGTCACTTTCCAGCCTTCAAGTTTATCCTCTATTGCGCCGCTTAGTATCGCCACATAGCCAGGGATAACAAGCTCCCTATCGTTTATATCATTTTCTATCCCGCTTTCCTTTATGAACTGTGCGATCCTTGCCGCTGTAAACTTCCCTGCTGCCCATGCTGTAAGTACCGAAAGACCTTCACAATCCATAACAGCAAGATAACTCGGGACCTTACTGTTTTCAACCTCTCCCGAGACTATAAAATAAGTAAGAGAAAAATTCGTTGTAATAAGCAATGGCGAATTAGATTTTGGTTCACCAAACTTATAAACCTTCTGCTCAACCTGCATCGGAACCTGTGGGTCTGTATAGAGATTCTGCCTCAAAGTAAATAAGGCAAGGTTCTTCCACTTCTCAATACTGCTCAGGACAATTATTGAAGAGTATTTTGCAACCCCAATTACTGTTATAAGCACCTCGACAAGGCTATCTTCACGCTGTGCAAAGGTTATGACAGGATAACCGAGGGGTTTGAAATTCTTCCTTATAGCTGCCCTTCTGACTAATGTATTATGCTCTATGATTTCCTTTGCATTCCTTGCACCCGAATCTATTACTATATCAGCAACACCGGCTGCTTTGACTTTTTCTGTAAGGACAGATAGTTCATCAAGTGATTTTGCCGCCACACCGAGAGTTGCTTTATATGTCTTTGCGATATTGACCATTGCCTCTGTATTTTCTGAATTTACTCCATATATGATTGGCTTCTTATCTGTAAATAGTTTTACCGCTGCCTCAGCAGCCTGAGGATTGGCTGTACAGATAATTACAGGGATGTCAGGTGCTTTTATTGCAATAATCTTTGAAGCAGCCTCAAACCTTCTTACGTCATTAGATTCATTTATAATAGCTACTGCATCAATCCTCAGTTTTTGACCTACCCTGTCTATTTCTGAGTTAAGAACTTCCTCAATCTTACTATTTATATCAGCTTCTGAAAATGTATCTTTTATTTCAAGTGCAAAAACAGACGGGTTAACAAACCTTTTATCATGTCTGAAAAGCACTGTCTCCTCGCCCATCTTAACCGACCTATCACCTGCACCGAATATAATCGGTCTTACAGGAGGAGCAGATGCCTCACCGAGTTTCTGTTTTGCTTCTTCAGAGACATCAGGGCATAAATCTAAGGAGGCCTGCCTCTGGGCAAGTTTCATTGCAAAGGCAAGACATGTAAGGAACCCGCACTTCTTACAATTTGTTTTTGGTAGGAGTTTAAATATTTCAACGCCAGTTAAAGCCATCCCAACCCTCCAAGAGAAATTCTCAAAATCCTAAGCACGAAATACTAAACAATATCAAATACCCAAAATGACACTTTAGTGTCACCCTGAGCCAAAGGCGAAGGGTCTGACATAAGAAGAGATTCTTCGCTACCGCTCAGAATGACAGTATGGTTGTCAGTTTTAAACATCTGGATCTTGAATTTGTTTAGAATTTAGTATTTCGAATTTAGAATTTATCATTAAACAAGTTCTTCAATCACCTTTTCTACTGCTTCAACAGCCTTGGGGTGACGCATTATAAGAAGTTCAACACCAGCTATAATTAATGCTGTTGCTGTAACAGCCTCCCATGCTATTCCTCTCTCTTCTAAAGAACCCCACTGAGGTAAATCTGCTTCGCTAGCCTGCGCCTCTTTTACCTTCCAGACATACATCCCTATGTCACCCAACATTGGTGGCTGCATGGTTATATCATTCTGTGTAAGGGCAGCAAGCCTTATCCTCTCCATAACCGAATAGGTATATTCAAGACCGTACCCGAGGGCCGAACACATCGGGTCTGTAATTAATCTCTCTTTGTCAAACCCCATCTGTGTGATAAGGATGTTCAACTGTTTCGAAAGATTTATATCAAGCTCAGACATAGCAATCAATTTGTGTTTGTTAGCCATTGCAGCAGCAGCAATCGTCTTATAATTCGCCTCCTGTGCCTTACCTATAATACAGTTCCTGTCTTTTGCAGCCTCTGCAGCAGCAATTAAAACAGAGGCATCCTTCTCAGCATGGTTACTTCCGAGTATAATCAACGGAATGCTTATTGCAGAAAGAACATCCCTGACAGTCTTTGCTGCATCCTCAGGCGAACGATTCTCCCTATCAGGGTGCGTGCCTATGAGCCTGAGCGCTATGGCCCTGGCCTTTAAAGTATCCTGACAAAATTTTGCCCATGATACAGGGTCATTCGAAACATCCTTATACGGTTTTTGTACATTTTCTGGCCAGTCAGTTGGGGGAACATCCTGTATCTCAAATGCAATAAGAGGTCTGTTCGGCGCTACACCTTCAAAGGTATGGAATGGAAGTATATTCTCACCTCCAAAGGTAACTTCTCCTGAGGCAGTGCCGATATTTACTGAGTAAACCTTACCTGAATAAGTATCTTTTGGTGGGGCAAAAGCCGTTTCAACCTCCTCTTTAGCAAAGAGCAAAGAGCAATTAGCATAGAGCGAATAGCAAAGAGCATGGAGTTTTTTGCCTTAGCTCTTAGCTCTTAGCTCTTTTTCACATTTCCAGATACGAATGGGCATAAAGTGTCTTGCCCAGTATTACATCTATAGTCTTAACTGTTGGCGTTATCTCATGCGGATCTGCTATGGCAGCAGTAAGACCTTCGTATATTAATAGAGAAAGAAAATAATTGTTTAATATGGGTCTCAATTGTTTGGGACATCCATTCGAAACATTACTAAGTCCCACTACTGTCTTCATAGGCGGATCATTCAGCTCCTGAAACATCTTTATTGCTTTTATAACCTTTAATGCATGATCCTGTGAAGTTGCAATCTGCAGGACAAGGGGGTCGAGATATAAGTCCTCAAGCGGAACTCCATATTCCGCAGCCCTTGCCATAATCTCTGCTGCGATGGCAGCCCTTTCCTCGGCATCTGCCGGGAGTCCGCCCTTACCGACTGTAAGACCGATTATCTGAGCATTATATTTTGCTGCAAGTTCAAGCATTGCAAACCTCTCGGGATCATTTGATGTAGAATTTATCAGGGGTCTTCCCCACTGGTTATTGTGTACCTTGAGGCCAGCCTCTATTGCATTATAATTTGTTGTGTCAAGACACAAAGGAAGGGGGACAACCTCCTGTATAGTAGTGACCATCCACTGCATTAATTCCCCACCACCGTCTTCAGCCGGACCTATATTCGCATCTATCATCCCTGCTTCTGCTTTCCATTGAGAAGTTGCGATATCCTGTATAGGTCCTTTGTCTTTTTTCATCATAGCCTCTCTTACCCTCTTGGCTATTATGCTTAGCTTCTCCCCTATTATTAACATTTCCTGAAGACTCCTTCCTTCCCTTACCCATCAGGACTCCAGGGTAAAGGTAAATATCACCATAATAACATAAATTTTATTTTCAGGTAAAGAGTTTTTTTGATGGACTTTAAAAAAATTCGAGGCATCTTAAGATAAATATTATACCTTAACTTAACTAATTTTCAGCAGGTAATAGTGATGTAAATCTCTTTTGAATAAATTATTGTCAGAAACATCTTGATTTTTATAGCACACAGTTATAAAATTTCCTTGAAATTTAAGGTTGACAAAGATTTTTGTGTTATAATATCTTTTTAAGATATTTATTAAGTATTCTTGGAAGGAGGTGAAAATTAATGAAGAGGTTTTTAGCGTTAGTCTTATCATTATTGTTACTTGCGGCTTTTAGTGTGGGCTGCAAGCCAGCTGAAACACCAAAGCCAGAGGCACCGGCTCCTGCACCGGCAACAGCACCAGCCCCAGCACCAGAGGCACCAGCACCAGCACCTGCACCAGCCCCACCAGCAGGTAAGTAGTTTATTAGATTTTCAGGGATGGGTACCACCCATCCCTGAATTTGCTTTTCATACTAAAAACTGATATTATAATGAATAATTCTATATGATTTTCAATGCGAAGAGTGGGTTTACCCACTCTTTTGTTTTATAGGGTTTTTACGATTCTTTGTAGCCACAGGCTTTAGCCTGCGTTTATGAATCGTAAAAGATACATACAGAAAACCACGCAACCTAAAGGTTGCGGCTACACCTTGAATACAGGATTGAATTATGAATGATATAAAGCAAAAGGTTTTAAACTTTGCAAAACAGGTTGCTGATAAGCAGGGTGTTGAAATATTTGACATTGAGTTATTAGGAAAGGGTAAGTTATTGCTCAGGGTTATTATTGATAAAGAAGAGGGGGTTACTCTAAATGACTGTGAGAGGTTCAGCAAAAGCCTTGGGGCTGTCTTAGATGTTGAAAACCCGTTTCCAGGGTCATACACGCTGGAGATTTCTTCTCCGGGCCTTGACAGACCGCTGAAGGGCATAAAGGATTTTGAGAAAAATACAGGTAAGCTTACCCGCATAGTTACAGTAGAGAAAATAGAGAACCAGAAATTTTTTATAGGCCGCATATTAGAAGTCAGCAATGATTTTGTAAAACTCTTAGTAAATGAACGTAAGATAGATATACCATTTGATAGAATATCAAAAGCAAGACTGGAGGTAGAGTTTAAATGTCAAAAGAACTCTGCTATGTAGTAGACCAGATAAGCAGAGAAAAAGGTATATCAAGAGATATATTGATTGAAACCTTAAGGTCTGCCTTGCTTTCTGCCACAAGGAAAAAATTTGGTGGTAGGACTAACATAGATCTCAGAATAGATCCAAAGACATGCGACATATCTGTCTTTGAAACTAAAAAGATTGTCTCAAAGGTTTCCGATAAAGACGAAGAAATCTCTATTGATGATGCCAGAAAGATTTTTCCTGAGATGCTGGATGGAGATACAGTCAATGTACCTTTAGATTTGCATGGATTTAGCAGGATTGCTGCCCAGACAGCAAAACAAGTTATCTTTCAGAGGGTGAGGGAAGCAGAAAGAGATGTGATTTACAGTGAATTTAAGGACAAGGTAGGGCAGATTGTAAGCGGGATAGTCATGAGAAAAGAAAAGGGGGTATATTTTCTTAACCTCGGTAAGACAGAGGCCATGCTGCCAATAAAGGAAACCCTTCCTAATGAAAACTTGAAGCGAGGCGATACTGTCAGGGCATTTATAGAAGATGTGAGGATAACACCAAAGGGGCCGGCGATTGTGGTTACGAGGACCAACCCGCTATTCGTTGCAGCTTTATTTAAGATGGAGGTCCCGGAGATTAATGAAGGGCTTGTCATAATCAAAGATATAGTCAGGGAGCCTGGAGAAAGGACAAAACTGGCAGTGTACTCGAAGAATCCTTCTATTGACCCAGTAGGTGCATGCGTGGGAATGAAAGGTACAAGGGTACAATCAATAGTGCGTGAACTCAGGGGAGAGAGGATAGATATCATACCATGGACTGATGATCCCAGGCAGCTTATTGCAAGGGCGTTAAGCCCTGCTGCGGTTGACAGAATAGGGATAAATGAGGAAGCTAAGACAGCCATGGTAGTTGTAAATGACCAGCAACTCTCGCTTGCTATAGGCAAAAAAGGTCAGAATGTCAGGCTTGCAATGAAGCTCACAGGCTGGGATATAGATATATTAAGCGAAACTGAATATTCTAAGATAAAAATGGAAGAAGCAGACAGGACTTTCTCTCCCCCTTCTGTTGATGGTTAAAAACCTTTCAGATTTTCAGATCCAGTATATAAAAGGTGTAGGGCCTAAAAGGGCCAGCCTCTTGACTCGTCTCGGTATCAAAACAGTTAAAGATGCCTTGTACTACCTGCCATACAGATACGAAGACAGAAGTAATATCAGAAAGATAAGTGATCTGAGGTACGGTAATACAGAAACTGTATTCGGAAAGGTTATTTCTGCTGAAGTGATAAGACTACCGGGAAGAAATCTGAAGATATTCGAACTCACAATTAATGACGGAAGTGGTCTTTTAAAGGGTAAATGGTTTAACCAGCCTTTCATGAAAAAGAATTTCAAGGTAGGGCATGAGGTATTGCTTTGCGGTTCTGTCAAAAGGAATCCTTACCGGGGGATTGGATTTGAGATGGATAACCCTGAATATGAAATTGTGAGTGATGATGGTGATCCGTTAATCCATACAAACAGGGTTGTGCCTGTATACAGGGTAACAAGCGGCTTAAGTGTAAGACAGATTCGGTCAATAATGTTCAATATTCTAACCACATGTATTAAAGATGTAAGCGATACAATACCTGCGGAAATCATTAATAGAACCGCATTGCCGGATCTCTCTCAAAGCCTTTCACAGATTCACTTTCCTGATTCTTATGTTGATGTGGAACTTCTTAACAGGGGAGTGAGTGATTTTCACAAAAGACTTGCGTTTGATGAGCTCTTTATGCTCGAACTCGGGCTCGCTGTAATGAAGAGGGGGAGCATACTTAAAAAAGGGATTGCATTTAATCCTGGAGGTACCTTCCTGAAAAGACTTATGGAGGTACTTCCATTCAGGTTAACGAGGGCGCAGGAAAATGTATTTAACGATATAATCAGAGACATGAAAAGGCCTTACCCCATGAACAGGCTCATAGAAGGTGACGTTGGTTGTGGAAAGACTATTGTTGCCTTAATGGCTATGCTGACCGCAGCCGAATGTAGATATCAATCAGCCCTGATGGCACCAACGGAAATATTAGCTGAACAGCACTATATTAATATATACAGGATGATAGAAGACCTGGGTTTGAAGCTATGTCTTTTGACAGGCAGCATGAAAGATAGACCTCTAAACAAGATTGCCTCAGGAGAGATTGATATGGTTGTTGGAACCCATGCACTTATCCAGGAAGGGGTGGTATTTAAAAACCTCGGTCTCGTGGTTATAGATGAACAACATAGGTTCGGTGTAATGCAAAGGGCCCTTCTCAGGAGAAAGGCAAATAACCCTGATGTCCTTGTCATGACAGCAACCCCGATACCAAGGACACTCGCGCTTACATTATATGGTGATCTCGATTACTCTGTTATTGATGAACTTCCGCCTGAAAGAAGACCTGTAACAACTCTTTTGTTTAATTCAAAACAGAAGGACTACATATACAGGATTATCAAAGAAGAGGTAAAAAAAGGAAGACAGGTCTATGTTGTTTATCCGATAATAGAAGAGTCAGAGAAAACTGATCTCAGGTCGGCGATAATAGGTAAAAATGCCTTAGAGAAGTTCTTCCCTGAATTTAAGGTCATGTTACTTCATGGCAGGATGAAGGCGCAGGAAAGAGAAGAGATAATGGCATCTTTTAAACAGGGAGAAATAGACATACTGGTTACGACAACCGTAATAGAGGTAGGTGTAGATGTGCCGAATGCAACGCTTATGCTTATAATACATGCTGAGAGATTTGGGCTTTCCCAGCTACATCAGCTCAGGGGAAGGATTGGTAGGGGATCGTATCAATCCTATTGTATACTATTAGCATATGAACCCTATAGGGAAGAAGCTAAGAGAAGACTTGATATAATGGTAAAGAGCAATGATGGTTTCAGGATAGCTGAGGAAGACCTGAATATAAGAGGGCCGGGAGAATTCTTTGGAACGCGTCAATCCGGCATGCCAGACCTCAGGATAGCAAACATCATCAGGGATGGAATGCTCCTTAGTAAAGCAAGAAGAGAGGCATTCAGCATCATAGATAGAGATCCTGATTTGAAGGGATTTCCTTTATTGAGGAAATCCCTTGAGACATTCTGGGAAGGGAAGATTGAACTGTTCAAGACAGGTTGAGGGAGGAATATGTGGAAAAGGTTAAAAAATAACTTTGATAGCGGAATAGAAAAAATAAAGTGGTTCTCATCACTGCTTTCAGAAAGATTCAAGATAGAGTACTTAGTGATGAAACTGCTTTACCAGTCAGGGCAGTTGGAAAGGAAAAGGGATGAACTGATGAAAACAATCGGCCAGCGTGTTTATAAGTTGAAAGAACACCCTGACAGATACATCTTAAAAGACAGGGTTATAATGGAATCCATTACCGAGATAGAGAAAATTGATGCTGAGATAGAAATAACAAAAAAGAAGGCTTCAGAGATAAGCAGTACAATTTAAATTATGCATAGCATAATTTTATATATCGTTGTTTTCGTATTCGGCTCTATTGTTGGTTCATTCCTTAATGTCTGCATATACAGGATACCCAGGAACATATCAATAATCATGCCTTCTTCAAGGTGTCCTTCCTGTAACATTCCTATCAAACCCTGGGATAATATTCCGATAATAAGCTATATACTTCTTGGTGGCAGATGCAGGGCATGCAAGGCACGGATATCCTTTAGATATCCATTGGTCGAGTTCCTGAATGCAATATCATATTTTCTGGTCGTATGGAGATTTGGTTTTGAGTGGCATACCCCTGTGTATTTTATTTTTTGTTCAGCCCTTATTGTTGTGACATTTATAGATCTGGACTCTCAGATAATTCCAGACAGAATAACACTGCCTGGCATCCCTACAGGAATAATATTCGGTAGCTTTTTATTACTTGATCCTTTTATGCGGCATTCATCCCTTGGAATAAAATCCTCCCTGATAGGAGCATTTATCGGTTTTGGATTCTACTATCTGGTTGCAGAAGCAGGATATCGTATTCTTAAAAAAGAGGCAATGGGAGACGGAGATATCAAACTGATGACCATGATTGGAGGATTTCTCGGCTGGAAAGGGGTAATTCTTACAACCTTCCTCGGAAGTCTTTCAGGCGCAATTATTGGTGTCCTGTTGATGGTACTTAAGGGAAGAGAATGGGGCTCAAAGATTCCATTTGGTCCTTATCTTGCTCTTGGTGCATTTATAACACTTTTTTTTGGTCAGGAAATATTTTACTGGTATATAGTGGGCAGATAGTTAGATGAAGGCAGAGATAATATTTTTATATTCGGTTATATTGCTCATTGTAGTCGCAGTTTTTTTATATCTCCTCAGAACATTTATAAGGTTTAATAGCGGAAAGAAGAGATTAGAGCGAGAGGATGTATCACAAGTCAGTTTTATAGTAGACACATTTCATGAGCTTGTATCGAAGCTTAAAGATAAGGAAAGAGAACTTGAAGTTCTGCGGCAGAAGGCAGAAGACAGGGCGATAGCAATTGAAGGTTACAATGAAAACATTCTGCAGAGTGTCCCGAGCGGGGTAATGAGTTTTGATGAAGGGATGAGAATTATGAAGGTAAATCTTGCTGCTGAGAAGATACTCGAAATTAAAGGAGAAATGATTGTTGGAAGACATCATTCAGAGGTGCTGAACAAACCCATAACAGACCTTCTAAATAATAGAAAGGTCATCAAGAGAGGAGAAATAAGTTATATAACACCATCAGGAAAGAAAGTATGGTTGGGACTTACACTCTCTCCTTTAAAAGACAGTGGGGGCAGGACAATAGGCCAGATACTTATTTTTACAGACCTTACACATCTTAAGGCGTTCGAGTCTCAGATGGAATTAAGGAAAAGGCTTTCGAGCCTCGGTGAGATATCAGCAGGGATTGCACATGAGTTAAGGAATCCACTGGGAGTAATTGCAGGTTATACAAAACTCCTATCAAAAAAGGTAGATAGCTCTTTAACACCTACTGTGGATACTATCTCAAAGGAGATCGTTGTCATGGACAGGATTATATCTGACGTCCTTTCTTTTGCAAAACCTGCTGAACTCAATATCTCTGATATTGATCTGAAGACGATCATAGAAAACTGTGTTGCTGCAGTCACAGGTGAACGAGGTGATATTAACCTCTACCTCGATATTAAGGGACTGCCTGTTATAAAAGGTGATGAGGTATTCTTGAGGCAGGCATTTACAAACCTTATAGAGAATGCTGTCGAAGCCATGCCTCAAGGAGGGGAACTTACGATAAAGACCTCTTCTAAAGGGGATTTTCTAGATGTAGCGATATCTGATACAGGCCACGGCATTGCAGAGAACGTAATGGATAAAATCTTTCTACCATTTTTTACGACAAAAGAAAATGGCACAGGTCTTGGACTCGCAATAGTGCATAAGATAGTTGTCTCACATGGGGGAAGTATTTCTGTTGATAGCAGCGATAACAGGACAACATTCAGGATAAGGTTTCCTTTGGTCATTTAGTATGTTTTATGTTAAAATCTATTTTTAAAATTTAAGGGTTAAAAATGTCCAAGATAACGATTCAGGATTTTCTTAAGAAAAAAGCAGGGCACAAAAAGATTACCATGCTTACTGCCTATGATTATCCGTTTGCAAAAATAGTTGATGAGGCAGGTATTGATGCGATAATTGTCGGTGATTCTGTAGGCATGGTTGTACAGGGTCTTGAAAATACACTTCCGGTTACAATGGACGAAATGATTTACCATACAAATATTGTTTCAAGGGCAGTCAAAAATGCAATGGTTATCGGAGACCTCCCGTTCATGTCCTATCAGGCAAGTATTGAAGATGCTATTAGAAATGCAGGGAGGTTTTTAAAAGACGCTGGCGCTTCTGCTGTAAAGATAGAAGGCGGGGCAGAGGTGGCCGCGCATATTAGGGCAATGACAAAGTCAGATATCCCTATTATGGCACACATAGGCCTTACACCCCAGTCTATCCACAGGATGGGTGGATATAAGATCCAGGGCAAGACTGAGGAATCTGCAAAAAAACTATTAGAAGAAGCCCATATAGCTGAAGACGCTGGTGCATTCTCTTTGCTGCTTGAAGCTATACCGATAGGGCTTGCTAAGAAGATTACAGAGGAGCTTTCAATACCGACCATTGGTATTGGTGCAGGTCCATATTGTGACGGGCAGGTGCTTGTCCTCCATGATGTTATTGGTTTATTTGAAAGGTTTTTGCCAAAGTTTGCCAAGAGATATGTAAACTTAAAAGATGAAGCATTAAATGCAATAAAGGTCTACAAAGAAGAAGTAGAAAAAGGTATCTTCCCATCAGAAGAACAAAGTTTTAAATAAATCATCTTGCGGCAAGACCGCAGGGTATTAAAACATAATGTTATAATTTGTTTTTCGTCATTCCTGCTTTCGTGGGAATGATATAAGGAACCCCTTTAGCAAGCTAAGAGAATTTTTAAATTAGAGTGTTTAAGTTTATAAGAAAAAGATTAAGTAGAACAGTTCTGACAGTACTGACAGTGAGTGTAACCGTCGTTATGCTTGTTGTAATTTACATGACCGCCTCCAATCAGGCCAGAATTATGTTAACAGAGATGGAAAGGTTCGCTGATGGCCTCGCCAGCACAATCTATACCACAATAAAGTATCCCATGTCAGTAGGAGACAGCGAGTCTATAGAAAAAGAATTATCATACGTGAAAGAAGAAATGAAAGGATTGGAGGTATTTATCTGTGATTTTGACCAAAAGATAATTTATGCCACACACAAGGATAAAGTAAAATCCAATTTAGCAAATCATATTTATAATAAAAATGTCTTACAGACATTAAGCAATATACTAAAAACAGGGGAACACAAGCCGGCTTTTTTTGAAGAGGAGACCCCAACTGGAAGATACCTTATCCATGTCCATCCCATTCTGAACCATGAGGAATGTTATCACTGCCATGGCTCTTCCATGAAGGTTCTCGGCAGCATGGTAATAAGGATGAATACCGAAGAAACTTATGCGGCTATTGCCTCTGTCAGAAACCGCACTATACTAATGAGTATATTAGGCATATTTGCAATAATCGCCTTAATTTATACCATGCTGACTAAATTGGTAAGGCATCCTGTAGAGAGTTTAGCTAAGAAGGCAAAGAGATTTGCTGAGGGAGACATGTCTGTTTCCATGGATGTAAAGACAGAAGACGAGATCGGAGTCCTCGGCACTACCTTCAACTACATGGTCAGGAGTATTAAAGATCAGATAGAGTATGCAAACAGTTTAAAGACAGCTATTATTGATCCTTTGTTTATAGTCAATCCTGAAATGATAGTTACTCATCTAAATGAAGCATGTGAGGACATTACGGGGTATACCAAGGAAGAAGTAGAAGGAAAGATGACCTGCAGTAATCTGCTCAATTCAGATATCTGCGACATCGCATGCCCTATAAAACAGAGTTTTGAAAAGGGAGACGTAGTAAAGACTCTAAGGGTAAATATCACGAATCGAGAAGGAAAGAAGATCCCGATAATGGTAAGCGCTGGTCCTCTAAGAGATGCCTCAGGTAAAATACTGGCTGGTCTTGAGGTCTTTCGGGACATTACACCGGTCTTAGATGCTGAAAGGTTGAGATATATTGAAGAGGCAGCAGCCCGAGAAGAAGAACAGAGAAGATACCTTGAGGAAAGGGTAAAAGGTCTTTCAGTGATCTTATCAAGGGTCTCTGAGGGAAACCTGAGTATCAGAACCGAGGTATTGGAAAAGAATGATGCAATAGATATGGTTTCCCAGCACATAAATGCCATGCTTGATGATTTGGAAAAATTATATGAAAGAATCTCGTCATTCAGCAAGGAATTGGAATTGAAGGTAGCCGAAAGAACCGCGATGCTGAATGAAAAGACCCATTTATTAGAACAGGCGAATAAAGAGCTTGAGGCATTTGCCTATTCTGTCTCTCACGACCTGAGGGCACCCCTCAGAGGAATTGCCGGCTTTTCAATAATACTCCTTGATGAATATTCAGCACAGCTTGATGATAGATGCAAACATTACCTGAAGAGGATAAGTGATGGCATAAACAGGATGTCAATCCTGATAGACGATATACTCGCACTTTCGAGGGCAGGGAGGACTGAGCTTCAATTGAGGCCTGTAGAGTTTGGTGCTATAATTAATACTGTACTGAAGGATTTCAGAGAAGAAATTGCATCGAGGGGTATTTCTATAAAGATAGGGGAAGTACCGGCAATGAATTGTGATTTAATACTGATGCAGACAGTTTTTTCTAATCTCATTTCGAATGCTATTAAGTTTACACAGGGGAAGGAGAGGCCGGAGATCGAGATAGGATTTGATGAAGAGAAAGATACAACATTTGTCAAGGATAATGGTATAGGTTTTGACATGCAATATCATGATAAGATATTCCATGTCTTTCAGAGGCTTCATCTTCCCGAAGAATACGAAGGCACCGGCATCGGTCTTGCAATCGTAAAAAGGATAATTGACCGCCATCATGGAAAGGTATGGGCTGAATCTGAACCGGGAAAAGGCACAACATTTTTTATAAAATTGCCCAAAGGAGGATATAGATGATTAATGGAAATGTAAATATTCTTTTAGTAGAGGATAACCCTGATGATGTAGAACTAACTATTCATGCACTCAAAAAAAACAATATTGTTAATCTTGTTGAAATTGTTCGTGATGGACAGGAGGCACTCGATTATCTCTTCTATACAGGGAAGTATTCTAATCCATCTCACCCTCTTCCTGGCCTTATACTGCTCGACCTTAAACTACCTAAGGTAGACGGAATAGATGTCCTGAGGAGGATAAAGGTAGACAGAAGGCGCAAACTCATCCCTGTCGTGGTTCTCACATCATCAAAGGAAGAGAGGGATGTCGTAGAGAGCTATGACTTAGGGGTTAACAGTTATATAAAAAAGCCGGTTGACTTTAACCAGTTTGTTGAGACTGTTAAACATATAGGGCTTTATTGGCTCTTGATTAATGAACATCCACCAGTAAGAGCATGATCACAACACAGAAAATACTAAAGGTCTTCCTTCTTGAGGACAATCCTGATGATGTAGAGCTTGAGCTCCACGAGCTCAGAAAAGGCGGGTTTGACGTCTCATTTGAAGTGGCAAGAAACAGAAAGGAGTTTTTTGAGAAGCTTTCAGACCTTGATGCGGATGTCATCCTCGCTGACTATGTGCTCCCTGACATGACGGGGATTGAGGCGATCCATATATGTCAGGAGAAGAAGATAGATGCTCCTATAATCTTTATAACGGGCATGGGTAATGAGCAGATAGCTGTGGACAGCCTTAGAGAGGGGGCAATTGATTACATCCTTAAGAAACACATTGTAGGCCTTTCTGCAAGGGTTTCAAGGGCAATTGAGATATGGGCTGAGCGCAAGGCTAAGGAAAAGGCAGAGACAGAGAGACAAAAGTTTCAGCAGTTACTTTTCCAGGCCCAGAAGATGGAATCCGTAGGAAGGCTTGCAAGCGGAATAGCCCACGATTTTAATAATCTCCTGACAGGTATATTAGGGTTTTCAGAACTGATTCTTGAGGATATCTCGAAAGACTCGCCTTTTTATGAAAGACTACAGACTATAAGTACACTCTGCCAAAGGGGTGCTGCACTGGTAAAGCAGCTTCTTATCTTTGGCAGGAAGATTCCCTCAGAATTCAAGAAAATCGATATTAATACCCTTATAGAAGAAACCATGGGTCTTCTATACCATGCGGTTAAGGACGGGATAGAAATAAGGCTAAATCTTCAAGATGATATCCCTGATATACTGGCAGACATGGGGCAGCTTACACAGGTATTAATAAACCTCACCTTGAATGCAACAGATGCTATGGATGGAAAGGGTGTCTTAGAATTCAAAACTGAAAAATACAGTGTTGCGAGACATGCTGATAAGACAGATAGGTATGTATGTATTTCGGTGTCTGATACAGGGTGCGGCATTCCTGATAATAACATCCAGAACATATTTGATCCTTTTTTCACCACGAAGGAAGTTGGTAAGGGGACAGGCCTCGGCCTCACAATTGCATATTCCATAGTAAATGCACATGGAGGATGGATTATTGTGGATAGTAAGTTGGGTAGAGGAACGACCTTTAAGATATACTTGCCCGCTATCCAGCCGGAATTGGCCGATTCGACTTAGGACGGTGAGAATATGGAAGAGAAAAAGCGGAACAGTTGACCCTCCTTTTCTTGAATTATCAAGTATATTCATGTAATATTTAAGCCGAAATTATGCAAAGTTTCCTACAATGACGGTATTAGAACGTTTTCATGACATCTTTGTGTAATTTGAGGTAAATTATTCTATAATAGTTATGTAAATATGGAAAAAAAGATTAGAAAGGCTATACTTCCTGCAGGAGGGCTTGGGACAAGGTTTCTACCTGCAACAAAGGCATCTCCAAAGGAGATGCTGCCTATAGTTGACAAGCCGATGATCCAGTATGCAATTGAAGAGGCACGTGCATGCGGGATAGAAGAATTTATAATTATCACGGGTAAATACAAACGGGCTATAGAAGATCACTTTGATTCTGCTTTCGAACTCGAAGAGAATCTGAAAAGGACTGGTAAAAAGAGGCTTCTTGAAGAGATTAGTCGCCTGAACCACCTGAACTTTGCATATATCAGGCAGAAGGCGGCCATTGGACTTGGTCATGCAATACATTGTGCAAAGCCATTTGTAAAAGACGAACCTTTTGCAGTTCTTTTGAGTGATGATATCATTGACCCCGATACCGTCTTGCTTCAGCATATGATCAATCTTTATAAGGAATTTAACTCTCCTATCCTTGCTCTTCAACAGGTTCCTATACCAGATATAAACAAATATGGGGTGATTGAAGGAATAAGGGAAAAAGGCAATGTATACAGGATAAACAATCTTGTAGAAAAACCCCGATTAACCGATGCACCGTCAGACATGGCAATAATTGGCAGGTATATCCTTACCCCCGATATCTTTGAGATACTCGAAGGTATTGGCCCTGGCAAAGGAGGAGAGATACAACTGACAGATGCACTTTGTGGTTTGCTGAAAAAACGCCCGATATATGGATATCTATTTACTGGAAAAAGATATGACGCAGGTGATAAGATCGGCTACCTTAAGGCAACAATTGACCTCTCATTGAAAAACTCGCAGGTTTCCGAACAGCTTAAAAAGTACATTATTGAGGTTGCAGCGAGATTAAAAAATTAAAATTTAGAAAAACTATAAGGAGTTACGATGGCAGATGTAGTAGATGTAGTAGATGTAGAACAAAAGATTGACAAGGAAGTTGAGATACCTGATAACTTACCTGTGCTCCCTGTGAGGGATATCGTTGTATTTCCTTACATGATACTTCCTCTTTTTGTTGGAAGGGAGATGTCAATAAAGGCTATAGAATATTCCCTCAAAGCAAATAGAATGGTGCTCCTCGTTACTCAGAAGGATCTAAATATCGAAAATCCAATCCCTGAGGATCTCTTTTCAGTAGGCACTGTTGCTATCATAATGAGGACGCTCAAGCTTCCTGACGGCAGGGTGAAGATACTTGTGCAGGGTCTGACCAAGGCAAAGGCCTTGACCTATTCTCAGACCGAACCTTTTTTAAAAGCCAAAATAGAAAAGATAAATGACCAAAAACCAACAATGCTCACCATTGAAGATGAAGCACAGATTAGGACTGTAAAAGAACAGATTGACAAGGTTGTTTCTCTTGGAAAAGCAATACTTCCTGATATAATGGGAGTCGTTGAAAATATTGAAGACCCTGGAAGACTTGCAGACCTTGTTGCCTCAAATCTTGGATTAAAAACAGAACTATCACAGGAGGTACTGGAGATAATAGACCCTATTCAGAGGCTAAAGCGTGTTAGCGAAATATTGAGTAGAGAGACTGAACTTCTCACAGTCCAGCAGAAGATTCAATCTGAGGCCAGGGGTGAAATAGGCAAGACACAACGCGAGTATTTTTTGAGAGAGCAGCTCAAGGCAATACAAAAGGAACTCGGTGACATTGATGAAAGGGCAGAAGAGATAAAAGAGTTCAGGAAAAAGATCGAAGAAGCAAAAATGCCTGAAAAGGTGATGGAAGAGGCTGAAAAGCAGCTCAAACGCCTGGAAAAGATGCATCCTGACAGCGCTGAATCAGCTACTGTTAGAACATATCTTGATTGGATGGTTGAGCTTCCCTGGTCCAAATCTACAAAAGATAACCTCGATATAAAGGCTGCAGAAAAAGTGCTTAATGAGGATCACTACGACCTCGAGAAGGTAAAAGAGCGTATTTTAGAGTATATTAGTGTCAGAAAGTTAAAAGAAAAAATGAAGGGCCCTATCCTATGTTTTATTGGTCCTCCAGGTGTTGGAAAAACCTCTCTTGGCAAGTCTATAGCACGGGCATTAGGAAGAGAATTTGTCCGTATGTCACTGGGTGGAGTCAGGGATGAGGCAGAGATAAGAGGACATAGAAGAACTTATGTTGGCGCTCTTCCTGGAAGAATAACACAGGGCATAAAGACAGCGGGGACAAACAACCCTGTGTTTATGCTGGATGAAATTGACAAGATAGGAATGGACTTCAGGGGCGACCCATCCTCAGCCCTTCTTGAGGTTCTTGATCCGGAGCAGAATAACTCATTTGCAGATCATTATCTTGCAGTCCCTTTTGACCTATCAAAGGTTATGTTTATTACAACAGGCAACCTTGTGGATACTATACCGAGCCCTCTTAGAGACAGAATGGAGATAATCTATCTATCCGGCTACACAACCGAAGAAAAGCTTGGGATTGCAAAAAACTATCTGATACCAAAACAGCTGTTTGAACATGGTCTTAACAGTAAGGTACTGAAGATCACAGACCCGGGACTCTTTAATATAATCTCACAGTATACAAGGGAAGCCGGTGTAAGAAACCTCGAAAGGGAGATTGCAAACCTTTGCAGGAAAGCGGCCAAAAAAATAGTCGAGGGCAAAGAAAAAACATTTGTGATAGGCGCACAAAATCTTCATAGATACCTCGGCGTAGTTAAATACCTGCCTGAAGAAGAGATGGAACAAGATGAGGTAGGCGTATCTACAGGTCTTGCATGGACTGAGGCAGGGGGAGATATCATATATGTAGAGGCAACAACCATGAAAGGCAAGGGCCATCTTACCCTGACAGGACAACTTGGAGATGTTATGAAGGAATCTGCCCAGGCTGCCTTGAGTTATGTGCGTTCGAGATCAAAGAAACTCGGCATAAAGGATGATATATTTTCTAAAATAGACCTTCATATCCATGTCCCTGCAGGTGCGACACCAAAAGATGGGCCTTCAGCAGGTATTACAATCGCTACTTCGATTGCATCAGCCCTTACAGGAAGGCCTGTCAATAAGAATATTGCAATGACCGGAGAGGTTACACTGAGAGGCAGGGTGCTTCCAATCGGAGGGCTGAAGGAAAAAACACTTGCTGCAAAGAGGATGGGAATAAAAAAGATAATTATTCCAAAGAGGAACAAGAAAGACCTTGAGGATATTCCAAAATATATCAAAAAGGATATGGAGTTTGCATTTGCCGAGACAATGGATGATGTACTCAAGGTTGCACTGAAAAAAGCCAATAGCCGAAAGTCAAAAAAGATTGACTGATGAAGCTTTCTCAAATCGGCGAACTATCCCTTTTGGAGCAGATAAGAAGAAGCTTTTACAAGAAATCTAAAAATGTTGTCGTCGGTATAGGCGATGATGCTGCTGTAGTTAAGCCGTTAGGAAAAAACCTCCTTGTGACAACTGACATGATGGTCGAAGGGGTTCATTTTAACCTTCATTTTACAACCCCATACCAGCTTGGCTTTAAGTTAATATCAGTTAATGTAAGTGATATCTATGCAATGGGTGGAAAGCCTTTCTATCTTCTACTGAATATCGCTGTAAACAAAAATACGAATACGAAATTTATCAATAGGTTTTTTGATGGGGTTAAAGATGCTTTAACTCTATACGATACTATCCTCATCGGGGGTGACCTTTCCGCTACTAATATAGGCATATCATTATCAGCAACACTTATTGGATATGTAAAAAAACATATAAAACGCTCTGGAGCAAACATAGGTGATAAAATCTATGTAACTGGCTACCTCGGCGATTCAGCCTGTGGCCTTGAATTGCTGAAGAAGATAAAAAGACACGTCCCTCTGCTATCAGCAAAGGGCAAAGAGCTAAGAGCTAAGAGTAAAGATCCTATGCTCTATGCTCAATGCTCTAAGCTCTTTGGGGAGAAATTATCCTGGAAGGTAGTTGAACCGTTGCTCAGGAGACATCTTATGCCTGAGGCAAGAGATCCAAAGAGATTTCTCAAGGATGCAACCTCGATGATAGATATAAGCGATGGCCTTCTGATTGATTTAACGCGGCTCTGTAACGAAAGTAAGGTTGGTGCAAGGATATATATCGAAAATATTCCTGTATCTCCTGAACTCAAACAAGCTGCCTCGCATCTTGGCATTTCACCTGTAAAATTAGCCTTATCAGGTGGAGAAGATTATGAGCTGTTGTTTACCGCACTTCCTAATAAAAAAACAAAGGCATTTTGTATCGGAGAGATTACAAAATCAGAAAGGGTTATTATTGATAATTCAGGGAGAGAGAGACCTTTGGTACCAGAAGGCTATCAGCATTTCGCTTTTTAATATTATAATCCTTCTTAATCCCCTCTTGATAGAAGGAAAAAGAGATGCTGAAACAAGTTCAGCATGACAGATCATTGGAACAGAGTTCGACATGAATAAATATCAAAAAATTACCTTGTTAGTAGGAGCGATCATTCTCCTTTTGGTTTTCGGAAAAACAATAACAAAAATCGGATTCAGTGCGATGGCATTAATGGGCAAGGGTCTAATTATTATCGTGGCAACCTTATTGATAATTTCTTTTCTGAAAAAAGCAGGCAAGAATAAATGAACGAGTTATTGTCTGGTGCCGGAGGCCGGATTTGAACCGGCACGCTCTTTTGGAACGAGGGATTTTAAGTCCCTTGCGTCTACCAATTCCGCCACTCCGGCATAGTTGATTTTAAACAATTATTAAATGTTTGGTCAAACACTTTGATCCAAGCCCTGCCCCACGTTTCTAACTCGTTTGTGTTAGAATAAAAGACTTCGATATTAATCCTCGATTGAATATGGCAAAAAATATACGTAATTTTTCCATCATAGCCCACATAGACCATGGGAAGTCTACACTTGCAGACAGACTTCTTGAATATACAGGTGCCCTGAGTGCAAGGGAGATGACCGAACAGGTTTTAGATTCAATGGACCTTGAAAGAGAAAGAGGTATTACCATAAAGGCCCACGCCGTAAGGCTCTTATATAAGGCTGATGATGGTAATAATTATATCCTTAATCTTATAGACACCCCAGGACATGTTGACTTCTCTTATGAGGTTTCAAGGAGTCTTGCTTCATGCGATGGAGCACTCCTTGTGGTTGATGCGTCGCAGGGTGTTGAGGCGCAGACACTTGCAAATGCTTATCTTGCATTAGAGCATAACCTTGAAATAATCCCTGTTATAAACAAGATAGACCTCCCGAGTGCTGATCCAGAAAAAACAAAGAGACAGATAGAAGATGCAATCGGGATTGACTGCTCTGATGCCATACTTGCGAGCGCAAAAGAAGGGATAGGCACGAGGGAAATCCTTGATGCTATAGTAAAAAAGATTCCATCCCCAGCAGGAGATGATAATAAGCCATTGAAGGCCTTAATCTTTGATTCATGGTTTGATAATTACCAGGGTATTATCATTCTCGTCAGGGTATTTGACGGAAAGGTAATGGCTGGCAAAAAAATTAAACTGATGGCAACGGAAGGTGTCTATGAAGTATCTCAGGTTGGAATCTTTTCGCCTAAAATGGAGCCTATTAGCGAACTTTCTTCAGGGGAAGTAGGCTACATAATATCAGGCATAAAAAGCGTTACTGATACAAAAATAGGTGACACGATAACTGATGCTGATAACCCTGCACAAGAGCCATGCCCTGGATATAAAGATATAAAACCGATGGTCTTCTGTGGTCTTTATCCAACTCAATCACATCAATATGAAAATCTCAGGGATGCACTGAATAAATTAAGACTTAATGATTCTTCTTTCAATTATGAGCCAGAGACATCTTTAGCCCTCGGCTCTGGATTCAGGTGCGGTTTTTTGGGACTGCTTCACATGGAGATCATAAAGGAAAGGCTTGAACGGGAATTTGATTTGTCACTCTTAAGCACGGCACCAACAGTTGTTTACAGGGTAACAAAAACAGGTGGAGATATTTTATATATCGAAAATCCGGCACTGCTGCCGGAAAAATACGAGATGATAGAAGAGCCTTTTGTTGTTGCAACTATTTTTATGCCTAAAGATTTTATCGGTCCAATATTGGACTTGTGTCAGGAAAAAAGAGGTTTTCAGAAAAGTTTCACGTTCATTGGAAAAGACAGGATAAAGGTTGAGTATGAACTGCCTTTAAATGAAATCCTCTGGGACTTTTATGACAGATTAAAGTCTTTATCAAAGGGTTATGCATCTATGGACTATGATTTCATCGGATTCAGAGAATCAAACCTTGTTAAGCTCAATATACTAATCAATGGTGAAGTTGTTGATGCGCTTTCTTTGATAGTTCATAAGGACAAGGCATATTATAAAGGGCGAGAGCTGACCGAAAAACTGCGAGAGATTATTCAGAGACAGATGTTTGAGGTTGTAATACAGGCTGCAATCGGCAATAAGATTATATCGAGGGAAAGTGTGAGAGCGCTCAGAAAGGATGTCATTGCCAAGTGTTATGGCGGTGATATAACCCGTAAGAGAAAGCTGCTCGAAAAACAGAAAGAGGGTAAAAAGAGGATGAAACAGGTGGGAAAGATCGAGCTGCCGCAGGAGGCATTTCTTGCAGTTTTGAAAGTAAAATGAAGGGACATAAGATCTGATTGGATAGGCAGGATATTTTTAATGACACACCCCCTGCCCCTCTTGATAGAGGGGAGTCTACTTCTTCTTTCCCCTCTATCAAGAGGGGATTAAGGGGTGTGTCTAAACATAAGAGTTCAGCATGCAATCATGGAACAGAGTCCGCTGTTCATGCCTAATTTACTCTATATTCACATTCCATTCTGCATTCAAAAATGTACATATTGTGATTTCTTTTCTATGCCATATGATGAGTCAGTCGCAAAGACATACATTGATGCTCTCTACCAAGAACTTTACCTTAAGAAAGATTTCTATACGACATTGAAAACAATTTACACAGGAGGTGGCACACCATCTTTATTGCCTGATGAATGTTTTAAACAACTATTTATATGCCTGAAAGATAATTTTAGTTTCTCGTCTGATATTGAAATAACAGTAGAGGCAAATCCCGGGACAATAAATGAATCTAAAATAAATACGGTGCTTTCTCTCGGGGTTAACAGGCTTAGCATTGGAATACAATCATTTAATAATGACGAGCTTAAAACACTCGGAAGGATTCATTCATCAGAAGATGCTTCAAGATCAATTGAGATAATTAAAAAAGAAGGCATAAATAATTTTTCAGTTGATTTAATGTATGGAGTTCCAGGTCAGGCGATTGAATCTTGGCATAATTCTATCTCAACGGCAGTCGAATTGTCACCAACTCATATTTCCACTTATGAACTTACACTCGAGGAAAATACGCCGCTTTACAAACTGTTGAAATCTAATAAACCCGTCCCGCAACATAAACGCGAAATATCTTATACTTCCCCTCCCTTGATGGGAGGGGATAAGGGGGAGGGTGAAAATGAATACAAAAAATCACCCCCACCCTACCCCTCCCCCATCGATGGGGATGGAAACATTATTAATGGTAAATTCCCCACTTTAGCAAAGGGGGGTAAGGGGGAATTTGCAAATAAAATTAAATTGCCTGATGAAGAACTGATCATTGAAATGTACAACCACGCAATAGATTATTTTGCAAGCTGTGGCTATGAACACTATGAGATATCCAATTTTGCATTACCAGGATTCAGATGCGTTCATAATCTCAATTATTGGGATAGAGGAGAGTACATCGGAGTTGGTGCAGGAGCCCACTCTTTTATCAATGGAATACGTTCAAAAAATACCGAAGATATTAACAGATATATACAAGATTTGAACAGCGGGATAATCCCTGAGATAGAATCAATCAAGCTAACACCAACAGATACATTAAAGGAAATAATTTTTTTAAAGTTGAGAAAGACAGAAGGAATAAACATTAATACACTATCTGACATCACAGTTTCGCGGAATCAGAGTTGTCATTCCGCACTTGATGCGGAATCCAGCTTTTTTACTTCTCTGGATTCCTGCTTCCGCAGGAATGACATAAATATACTCCAAGCATCCAGAGAATTAGTTGATGAAGGTTATCTCGAGATTGAGAGAGGTTATCTCAGGCTTACAAGAAAAGGAATAGTTATATCAAATACAATTATAGTGAAGTTGTTTGAGAGATTAGGGATTGACTGATTTTTCCCTCGGACTCCCGTTAAAAGCTATAACCTTCATCTTTAACCTCCTTCATGATGTAACATAATTATAACAAAACCGTTACGTGTCAAATACATATACCGTTGTGATAAAGTATATATCTTAAAGAGATGAAACCTAACCATGTTCGCTATTTTTTATTATTTATTCTGGTTATAGTCCTTACTTCTTGCAGTCGTGAGCCGGATGTCAAGAAACCTAATGCCATAACAATTGGTTCACTTGCAGATGCTAAAAAATTACTGCCTCTGCTTGCCTCCGACAGCGCCTCAGGAGATATAAGCGGTTGGATTTTCAATGGACTAACAAAATATGACAAAGATATAAAAATTACAGGTGACCTTGCCGAGTCGTGGGAAGTCTCTTCTGATGGTCTTCAGATAATCTTTCATTTAAGAAAAGGTGTTTTGTGGCATGATGGAGTGGAGTTCACAGCCGATGATGTTATTTTTACTTATAACACGGTGATTAATCCGAAAGTTCCAACACCGTACAGCAGTACTTATGGGCCTGTTGAAAAGGTCGAGGCATTAGACAGATACACGGTAAGGGTGGTTTACAAAGAGCCTTACGCGCCTGCGCTTGAGTCATGGGGCATGGGTATAATACCTAAACATATGCTTGAAGGAAAGGATATAACTAACGAAATATACAGTAGAAATCCTATTGGTACTGGTCCATATAAATTGAGGGAATGGGTAACGGGTCAGAAGATAGTTCTTGAGGCATTTGATAATTACTTTGAGGGCAAGCCAATGATAGATAAATACATCTTACGCGTCATACCTGATACTGCAACAATGTTTCTTGAGCTTAAATTTGGCGGTATAGACTTTATGGGACTTACACCTCCTCAATATAAGCTTCAAGCAGAGACAAAATTCTTCAACAAATACTTTCATAAATTCCGGTATCCTTCTTTTGGATATACATATCTTGGGTATAACCTTCTTGACCAGAGATTTTCGGACAGAAGGATAAGGCAGGCTATAACTCATGCTATAAATAAAAAAGATATTATAGCTGGAGTTTTGCTCGGTTATGGGACACCATGCACAGGACCCTTTCCCCCGGAATCATGGGCATATAACCCAGGGGTAAAAGACCTTGAGTATGATCCTAAGAGATCAAGGAAGCTTTTTGAGGAGGCAGGCTGGAGAAAGGGGCCAAGCGGTTTACTCGAAAAAGACGGAAAACCATTTGAATTTACTGTGCTTGTAAACCAGGGGAATGATGCAAGGCTTAAGACCGCACAAATAATAAAGGAAAATCTAAAAAAGGTAGGGATTAAGATGAACATTAAGGTTCTTGAATGGCAGGCTATGCTACATGAATTTATTGATAAGAAACGCTTCGAGGCTGTTATCATGGGCTGGGCACTTTCGAGGGATCCTGATATATTTGACATATGGCATTCCTCAAAGACAAAAGAGGGTGAGTTTAATTTTATCTCATATAAGAATTATGAGGTGGATAAACTACTGATCGAGGGAAGACGCAGCTTTGATATGGAGAAAAGGAAAAAGATATATCACAGGATTCATGAAATACTTTCAGATGAACAGCCATGTACATTCCTGTATGTCCCTGATGCCCTGCCAGTACTTCATAAGAGGTTCAAAGGAGTAGAAAAAGCACCACTCGGAATATGGCATGATTTTATCCACTGGTATGTACCAAAGAATAAAATTGAGTGGTACAAATAGTATGCCAATAATCAAAGTAGAAAATCTAATAAAAAGATTCGGCAATATCACTGCTGTTAATGATATTTCTTTCGAAGTAAAAGAAGGCACAATCTTTGGCTTTCTCGGTCCAAATGGAGCCGGAAAGACCACTACAATAAATGTCCTCTGTACGCTTCTTTCTCCTACTTCTGGCAGTGCCTTTATTGCAGGATACGACTGTATGAAAGAGCCTTCAGAGGTTAGAAAGGCTATTGGTATAGTCTTTCAGGATACAACCCTTGATAAGGACCTGACTGCCTATGAAAACCTTATCTTTCATGCTTATCTTTACAATGTTGCAAAAGACGAAATGAAGCAACGTGTAGACGATGCCCTGAGGTTTCTGGACTTATACGAGAGAAAGAATGACCTCGTTAAGAAATTTTCAGGCGGCATGAAACGCAGGCTTGAGGTTGCGAGGGGACTTATACATAGGCCGAGGGTTCTGTTTCTCGATGAACCAACGCTCGGTCTTGACCCCCAGAGCAGAACTAAACTGTGGGAATTCATAGCAGAACTTACAGAAAAACATAATGTGACCATTTTTATGACCACTCATTACATGGAAGAGGCAGAAGTCTGTGACAGGATTGCAATTATAGACAATGGAAAAATAATTGCTGCTGGAACTCCTGATGAATTAAAAAAAGCAATAGGTGGAGATGTCATCTATATAAAGACGACCGACAATGCGAGTGCAAAAAAAGAGATCGAAAGATTGTTGAAATTCGGGGTGTCGGAGAAAGATAGCGAGCTGTTTATGACATGTGCTATGGGCGATACGTGTATTCCTGAAGTAATAAGAACTATTGGAGAAAAGGTTCTTTCCGTCAGGCTTCAGAGACCGACCCTGAATGATGTCTTTTTAAAGCTCACGGGTAAGACAATAAGAGAAGAAGAGGCAACGGGAGAAGATTCAGTCAGGGAGTCTATAAGGGCATACAGAAGAAGGCATTAGTGGAAATCAATGCTATTTACGTAATAGTCGCCAGAGAATTCAAGAAATTTGTAAGGGAGAGGAGCCGCCTCTTTTCAGCTATTGCAAGACCCCTCCTCTGGTTATTCATAGTTGGTGCAGGCATTTCCAGACTTGTGCCTCGTGATACAGGAGTACCATATACCCAGTTCATCTTCCCGGGAATAATCGGGATGACGATACTCTTCAGTTCCATCTTTTCCTCCATATCTATAATCTGGGACAAGGAGTTCGGGTTTATGAAGGAGATCCTCGTTGCACCTGTATCAAGGTTCTCCATAGTTATCGGCAAGGCACTGAGCGGAACAGTTGTATCAACCATACAAGCAGCAATTATCCTTGCCCTGTTTCCGTTCATAGGTTTTAAGCTCGGCATATTACAAATCATATGGGTTATTGTTATATGCGCCTCTATATCATTTTCTATATCTGCTTTCGGGATTGTCCTTGCGACATTCTATGATAGTTACGAAAGTTTCAGTGTAATAATGAACTTTATAATCATGCCGATGTTCTTTCTTTCAGGGGCGATGTACCCTGTAAAACTTCTGCCAGATATTTTAAGGATAGTTTCAATGATAAACCCCTTAACTTATGGCGTTGATGCCATAAAACACATAATCTTTACCTTCGAAGCAGGTAGGATGAGTCCTGACTTTCCGTTTATAATAGATATAATAGTAATTATTCTTACCTCTATTATCTTTGTTCTAATAGCTGGTAAGTCTTTTGAGAGGAAAGGATAGGAGGATATATGACGATTACGGAAAAAGTTCTTGCTGCACATTCAGGTAAGAAAGAGGTTTCACCTGGTGAGTTAATAAATGCAAAGGTCGACCTCATACTTGCAAACGATATAACTGCGCCTATTGCAATATCAGAATTCAAAAAGATCGGGGCAAAGGATGTCTTTGATAAAAACAGGATCGCATTCATCCCCGACCACTTCGCACCACAGAAAGATATAAAGGCAGCAGAGCAGTGCAAGATGCTCAGGGAGTTTTCCAGAGAATATAACCTCGGCCTCTATTTTGAAGTAGGAAGGATGGGTATTGAACATGCCCTTCTACCTGAAGAGGGGCTTGTTGTGCCTGGGGATTTAATCATCGGCGCTGACAGCCATACATGCACCTACGGCGCCCTCGGGGCATTCTCTACAGGCGTTGGCTCAACAGATGTAGCTGCCTCAATGGCAACAGGGGAATGCTGGTTTAAGGTGCCTGAATCAATGAAATTTATATATTACGGTAAACTCAATAAATGGGTCGGCGGAAAAGACCTGATACTTCATACAATTGGAGATATAGGTGTTGACGGCGCACTCTACATGACAATGGAATTTGAAGGAGAGATTATAGGTAATCTTCCAATGTATGGAAGGCTTACTATATGTAATATGGCTATTGAGGCTGGGGGCAAGAGTGGAATAATCGTTCCTGATAAAATAACAAAGTCGTATGTAAAAAACAGGGCTAAAAGGCCATCTAAGTTTTACAAATCTGACAAAGATGCAAAATATGCTGACATTCGTGATTATGACTGCTCAAAGATCCCTCTTACTGTTTCATGTCCTCATCTTCCATCAAATACAAGACCCGCAGCAGAGCTATTTGAGGTCTCCATTGATCAGGTGGTTATCGGCTCTTGTACAAACGGCAGGCTTGAGGATTTAATTGAAGCTGCAACAGTTATAAAGGGAAGGAAGGTTAATCCAAATGTAAGGATGATTGTGATACCTGCAACCCAGAAGATTTACAGACAGGCAATGAAAAAAGGGCTGCTGGATATATTTATAGAAGCTGAGGCTGTTGTTTCTACTCCAACATGTGGCCCATGTCTCGGAGGACATATGGGAGTACTTGCAAAGGGGGAAAGGGCTATTGCGACAACGAACAGGAACTTTGTCGGCAGGATGGGTCATCCTGAAAGTGAAGTATATCTCTCCAACCCTGCAGTTGCAGCCGCATCAGCAGTGCTGGGAAGGATTGGAACACCAGAAGAACTGGAATTGTGAGAAATACCCCTCACCCTCACCCTCAC
>PEUB01000036.1:0-3586 GCA_002780895.1 Nitrospirae bacterium CG02_land_8_20_14_3_00_41_53 | reverse complement strand
CCCTCACCCTCACCCTCACCCTTTCCCGCAAGGGGAGAGTCCCGGTTTCTCTATATTTAACAGAATCCTTTAACCAATATGCATATAAATTCAAAACGGTCAAAGAACTTGCACGAAAAATAAAAGAAGGAATCGAGAAAGTGTAAAATTAAACCTATGCCAAAACCTATTGTAGTAATAGTTGGAAGGCCGAATGTTGGCAAGTCCACCCTGTTTAACAGGATGACTCGGTCACATACAGCGATTGTTGAGAATGTCCCTGGCGTCACAAGGGACAGGAACTATCTTGATGCAGAATGGGAAGGTAAATTTTTTATTGTTGTTGATACAGGGGGTTTTTATCCAAAACCTCCGGAGGATATATTCCTTCAGATTAAAGAACATGCCATTTTCGCTATCGAGGAGGGAGATGTTATTGTCCATTTACTCGACGGAAAGGACGGCCTAACCCCGTCTGATATGGACCTCGCAAGATTGCTCAGGGCGTCAGGCAAAAAAGTTCTCTGGGCAGTAAATAAGATTGACGGTCCAACACGTGAGGAAAGGCTCCATGATTTTTATCAGATAGGTGCGGAGGAATTATGGCCTGTTTCTGCTGCAACCGGATATGGGTATGATGACTTTATGGACAAGCTAATTTCTATATTACCATTATATGTGGAGGAAAAAATTGATTATCCTAAGATTGCAGTTGTAGGAAGACCAAATGTGGGGAAATCCACTTTAATTAATACCCTTCTCAGTAAGAAGAGGATGATAGTGAACCCTGTTCCCGGGACAACGAGAGACTCTATAGACAGTATATGTACTTATTATGGCAGGAAATATCTATTAATAGATACAGCAGGGCTCAAGAGAAAAGGTAAGGTTGGTTACTCAATTGAGAGGTTCTCAATGGTCAGGGCGATCAGGAGCATAGAGAGATGCGATATAGCGCTGATTGTCATAGATGCAAATAATGCTATAGCAGAGCAAGACCAGAAAATAGCAGGTATTGTTGAGGGATACGGCAAGAGTGCAATCTTTCTCCTGAACAAATGGGATCTTGTTGATAAACCTGAGGAGGCATATAAAATATTGGTAGATAAACTGAGCAGGAAGATGTGGTTTATGCCCTATGTGCCTGTTCTGACTGTATCAGCTCTGGAGAAGAAACGCATTACAAACATTTTTCCAATGATTGACGAGATAATAAAAGAAAGGGGGAAAAGGATACCAACAGCAGATCTAAATAGGTTTTTCAGAGAGGCTTTGTCAGGCGCATATTTATCTGTGAAAGGTAAGGCTGTGAAATTTTACTATATAACACAGGTAAAGACAGAACCGCCTGCTTTTGTAGTCTTCACCAATTATCCCTCTACCTTAAAGGATACATACCTACGATTTATAGAAAAAGGGTTAAGAAACAGGTTTTCGTTCAAGGGAACACCGATAAGGATTTATGTCAAGACCAAAGAAAAGGATAGGAGATAGACACAAAAAATAAGAATAAGTAATCCCCCCACGCCCCCCTTTAGAAAAGGGGGGTGAGGGGGGATTTGAGGAATTTTTAGGTGAAGTATTTTAAAATCATTGTAAGAAGTTTTATAGATTTTTTTAAAGACGGTGGGATTATGCTTGCAGGCTCAATTTCCTACTTTACTATGATGGCGCTTATACCATTCAGTCTTTTCCTGATAACCATATTTGGATATCTACTCGGACACTATCACGGGTTCTATCAATTTTTTTTTAATAAGCTTATAAATTTTTTCCCTGATATAACATCTGAGATTACAAAGCAGCTTGGGAAACTCATCACATTCAAAGGCATTGGTGAATTTAGCCTGGTGCTTTATGGAATCCTTTCTTTACCGGTTTTCTCCTCTATTGAGAATGCATTAAATGTAATCTTCAAGGTCAAAAAGAAAAGGTCAATTTTCTGGTCAATCCTCCTGTCATTGATTATTGTTACGCTTATTATCATTATGCTTATCGTTTCTTTTGTAGCAACGTCACTGATCCCCCTCCTCAGGGCATTGAGGGAAGTCTTTCCAGAATTAAGGATAGGTATGATAACAGTCTTTCTTATACGGTATGTGGTGCCATTTTTCATGATTCTTTTTACCATTACAGTAATTTATGTTTTTTCCCCTAAACCCAGGGTTAGAATCTCTCACGCATTTATTGGCGCACTTTTTACAACAGTATTCCTTGAGATTGCAAAGCATATCTTTACATGGTATGTTGGCAGTGTCGTGAAGTTCGGCACAATATACGGCCCACTGACTGCTTTTGTTATGTTTCTGCTCTGGATGTTTTATTTTTCGTGCATCTTTCTGATTGGAGCTGAGATAGTACATAATCAGGGAATGAGCAGACGATAGTGATGGAGGTAACTGTGATAGATTTAGTCGGAAAGATTGTTGATGTAGAAACACCAGGGATGACTTATACAGGCAAACTCATTGAGGTCGGGGAGGACGGGGTCCACCTTGAAACAGAAAGTGGCTGGATTGTTATACCTGTTGACAGTATTATGATTATAAGAGAAAAAGACAGTTAGCCCATATCCCCTAACAAGAACTGTAATAATGTCACTGCTGAGATTGCAGCGGTTTCAGCCCTGAGAATTCTTTCTCCAAGAGAAGTGATAAGAAGACCTTTTTCTTTTGCGAGAATGATTTCTTCCTTTGTAAATCCACCTTCAGGGCCAATGAAAACAAAAAATCCCCCCTCGCCCCCCTTTACTAAAGGGGGGATGGGGGGATTACTGGGTTGCGAGTCTGATATAGTCCCCTCTTGAGAGGGGTGCAGAGATGTATCCCCTCTTGAGAGGGGTGTAGGGGTGTGTCTCCCCTCCCTTAACGGGAGGGGTGAGGGGAGAGTGTAATTAAATCTCTGCTTAAATATCTCTACTGCTTCAGATAACTTCATACCGCCTTCTTCATAAAATATAAAACCACCCCCCTTAATTCCCCCCTTGGTAAGGGGGGACTGAGGGGGGTAGTTTATAGATGCTTGCTTAGAAAAAAACTCCTTAAACTCCATTGGGTCATGAACAATAGGTATTATACTTCTTCCTGATTGTCTTGATGCCTCCTCTGCAATTTTTCTCCAGCGTGCAACCTTCATGGTTTCTCTTAGCTGGCTCCTTTCAGTAACAACAGGGATTATTTCCTTTACCCCGAGTTCTGTTGTTTTCTGGATAACCATGTCCATTTTCCCACCTTTGAGAAGGCCCTGCACAAGAGTGATGTCTATATGAGATTCGGTATCGCATGAAAAATTTTCTATGACCTCTGTAATTACCTCTCTTCTGTCAGCCTTCAATATTCTTGTCTTTAGGAAGTTACCCTTTCCATCAAATATAATCAGTTCATCCCCTTTTCGACATCTAAGAACAGATATGAGATATCTTGCTTTCTCGTTAGTAATTGATATTCGGTTATCTATGATATGATTAATTGGTAGGTATATTCTCGGCATTTGTTAAATCTTTTTACATCCTAACGTATAGTGTTTTATCCGTAAGGCCGGAGGCGTTGCGGATAAAACAGGTTGAACTGAGCCATCGCCATGAATATAAAGTAACAGTATGGGGATT
>PEUB01000035.1:756-3302 GCA_002780895.1 Nitrospirae bacterium CG02_land_8_20_14_3_00_41_53 | reverse complement strand
TTTCTTTGATACCAGTCATTGGTCAGAGATGATCACATATACAGAATCGGGGGCGGGTTCACATTTTACGTTTTATTTCGGGGTCAGACTTGTTTATTGCAATTCAAACCAGCAAGCCCTCCAAACTATCCAGAATGCGTCAACGGGGTCAGAATGCGTCAACGGTGCGTCAACGGGGTCTGGTCTTGAATCGTGAATTTTTACGCTATTTGTAAACCTTCCCTCTCGCTCCAATTGTTTTAACCCTGACTGTCTTTATGTCTTCAACAGTTTCATAGAGGATGCGAAATCCACCAATCGTATATCTGTAAAGATTTGATAGCTTTCCTTTAAGCTTTTTTATGTTTGGTCCATGGTGTGGGCTAAGTCTAATATCGTTAAGTGCTCTGTCAGTTCTTGCCTTCAGCCTTGTATCAAAGCCCCGGTAGTCCTTATCAGCATCACGATGAAGGATGACCCTATACGCGGGGTTTCTTCTCAGGCCATTCTACATAAGCTGCTTCTCCTTTTCCCTCCCATTCCCTATCGGCCTTTTCAAGCCGTTTCATAAGATTTTTATCTGCCATGATTTCAAGTGTCTCTCTCCAGGCATCAATATCCTCTGCAATGCTTTCTTGTATGAGTTGCTTGAATTCTCCAACTGTAAGATCTTTTACCTTTTTCTCTTTTAAACCCGCTGGACACATTTAAATCACCTCCCATTCAAAATTATACAATCTTCTCCGTGAAAGCCATTTAGGCCATTTAGGGGTCAGACTTGTTTATTGCATTTCCTAACTCACATAGCACACAGAGGGAACCGTGTGATTTTCATATTAAAGAGTCAATTGAGTCTTTGTGTTATAGGGTTTATTCGGTTTATTTGGTTTCTTGAGAGTAGTTTCTATTTCCAGTTACTTAAATATTCGAGTCTGTTTTTCATATCGTCAGCAGGTAGAGAAAAGTAAAGTTTCATAAACCGACGCAGTACAATCCCTACAGCTAATTGATCTGATAGAATAATTCCTGTATGTGATTGGTTTAGAGTTATCCACTCATAATGAATCTTTGCAAAATGTCTCTTGTTGTATGAAAACAGAGTTCGTTTTTTTTCTTTAGCAAAGATAAGTTGTTCCACATCAGAAAAACATATATTTCCTGCTTCTTGTGTTGTAAGAACATCAACCCCTCTTGCTCTTAATGATTCTGCAAGAGCTAATTGAACATGTTCATCAAGATAAAGAGAAATCTTAGTCAATCAATACTTTCCTGCTGGAAATTCTATTGATACAACTTCTTCTCTATCCTGTTCAATTTCTCGATCTATTGTTTCTCTGTGATCAAGATAAAAAGCAAGAGCATCAAAAACCTGCGATAGATTAAGGTGAGGAAGTTCTCTCTGTATTTCTTCTGGTGTCAAACCCATGAGATAATATCCAGCTATATTGGCTACCGAAGTCCTTGTTCCTTTAATAATCGGCCTACCCCCACAAATGTTTTTATCCACTGTTATATGGAGATAATCAATTTCTTTGGGTTTCATAGTTTTTTTTCATATACTTTTGCTTGATCTCCTTCTTTTGACAAATATTAGCATGACAAGATTTATTAATCAACCTTTGCAATAAATAATTTGACAAGAGACTGAAAAGGGGACAGGCTACTTTTTGACATCCTTCTTTATTTTTCGGGGCATAGAAACATAGAAATAGGGTCAGGTCTTTACTTTTACTATTTATCAAAGAAAACGAAAAAGAAACGAAAAAGGGGACAGCCTGCCGCTTGTATTTTTCATTCCTTGAGTCATTGAGCCAAATAAATATAGGCTTGTTTTTTTAGTCTTTCTCACTGACAAATAACTTTATCTCTTCAAACCTTACAAAATCATCTGAGTTAAATGAATATAATAAATTTATACCGTTAACAAGCATTGTAGCAACAATGTTAGCATCATGAATTTTCTTCCCTTTAATATTATAGGTCTTAATTAGATCTAAAAGGATTTTTGTAACTTCTTCAGTTTCATCGGCAATCTGAAAAATACTCTGCCATTTCTCTATATCGGTGGCCACTTCCGTGGATGAAAGAGGCTTTTCTATAATATCCTGTCTGGTCATTATTACTGCATATTCTCTCAATACCTGCCTCGAAACCCACAATTCATATTCACCAGCCAATTTCTCAAAAGTTCTGGTCGCATCCTGATAGAAAGAAGAATCTTCATTGGATAAATAAACAAGGATATTTGTATCAAGAAAAACCTTATCTTGCACTGGTATAGATATCTTCTCTACGGAGAGACTTCAGTATTTTTCCAGCCCTGTGTCTTGGTACTTTAGATAGGATTTTATTCCTTGTGATACGTCCTTCTTCCTTCCTTAAAATAATAACCTCTACTTCTCCAGGTGGGATATCGGGGACATGGATCAGGAGCTTTTTATCCTCACCAATCTTGGCCCTTAACTTTTTAGCTAACATTTTTGATCTCCATGTTTATTTGTATTTTAATTATAGCATCTTTGGTCATTTTTAGGACTGAACTCATGCGGTAACCTTCAGCTTCTCCT
>PEUB01000035.1:0-745 GCA_002780895.1 Nitrospirae bacterium CG02_land_8_20_14_3_00_41_53 | reverse complement strand
TCGCATCTTGACATTTGACACTATCATTAGCGTCCAAGCGCAAGCGGGAAGGCTAACAATCTTGCAAACAAATCACTAAACTCCGACCTCTACCCCAACCAATCTTGATGTAACCTTTGGAGACAATTGCTTCACCTTTACATAAATCACCTTGCCACCCTCAGCCTCTATCTCCTTCGCCATTTTTACATTAAACTCTTTCAATTTAGAATCAAATTCCGGCAGAAATATAGCAATCTTGTCTTCTGTCAGTATATCATCCATCTCAGGATGTTCTAACACATACCTGCTGAACTCTGTACTCAACTCGGAATTCTTCATGAAAAATTCTTCATCAGTTATTTTCTTCATCTCCAACACCTCCCAAGAAGGCTTTTTTATATATTTCCCAGTTTGATTTTATATCGTATTCGGCAAAGGTCAATGCCTCATTATAATCTTCAGTGAACATTGGAGTCTTTTTCTTATTGCCCCTTTTATCAAAAAGGTCACGATGAGCAAAACCATGTTCTGTATCATATCTTACCACAGGAAGCCAGTTACCCTCTAATTTGGTTTCATACTGCGCAACAAAGCTGAAAACCTTCCCTCTAAATCTGATATGTTTGTGACAATACCTGTCTCCCGGTGTTAACATCATAATAAATTTTATTTCTTTGATACCAGTCATTGGTCAGAGATGATCACATATACAGAATCGGGGGCGGGTTCACATTTTACGTTTTATTTCGGGGTCAGACTTGTT
>PEUB01000139.1 GCA_002780895.1 Nitrospirae bacterium CG02_land_8_20_14_3_00_41_53 | reverse complement strand
AATTTGAAATGACCTCGTCGTAGAATTCTAAAATTTGGCAAAGACGGGATTTATACCAGCTTTTCTTTTCCCCACTGTCTGAATTGCAAGAGTTTTTTATTAAAAGATTTACTCCGCAAATAAATACTATTATAATAATTGACCTTATCACCGATATGGAAAACCTTATAAAGGGGTACTGAAACATGGCTGTGCGTTTAAGGGTCTTTATTACATCTTTCGCTCTGATGCTCCTTTTGGGTGGAAGTTATATTTTCTATTTAGTGGATCATGGCAATTTTCACACAATTACAGACGGTGAAGCATATCGCTCTGCGCAACTCGATCGGGATAAACTTGAATATTACATCAGACGGTATAACATTAGAAGCATATTGAATCTGCGGGGTAAGAACCTCGACTCAGATTGGTACAGGGAAGAACTAATAGTGAGCGCTGCAAATCGGATAAAACATTATGACATTGCCCTGACATCAACGAAAGAACCGGCTGAAAATGACGTTAAACAACTGATGGAGATTTTCAGAGAGGCGCCCCGACCTATATTAATACACTGTAAGGCTGGTGCTGACAGATCAGGGCTGGTCGCAGCGATGTGGAAAGTAATCGTTGATAGAGAATCAAAATCTGAAGCAGAAAAACAGTTATCCATTTTCTATGGGCACGTTCCTTTAGGCGGAACGTACGCTATGGATAAGTTTTTCAAGAAATGGCAACCGCTGAATTAAAAGAGACATATCGCCAGTATCATAATGATCGGCAATAAAGTATAAAGGTGAAAAGGAGGAGGGCTTATGGCAAAGATTAAACAAGTAAAAGCAAGGGAGATTCTGGATTCAAGGGGGAATCCAACGGTCGAGGTTGATGCGGTTCTCGATAACGGCATATTAGGCCGGGCTGCAGTACCTTCAGGCGCGTCAACAGGAAGCAAAGAAGCAGTTGAATTACGGGATGGGGATAAAACACGATATTTGGGAAAGGGTGTTTTAAAAGCTGTAAATAATGTTAATGAAATTATTGCCCCTAACCTTATCGGCAAAGATCCGAAGGAACAAAAAGAGATAGACAGCTTCATGATCAACCTCGATGGAACGGAGAACAAATCGAAACTGGGCGCCAATGCAATATTGGGAGTCTCCCTCGCAGTGGCAAAAGCAGGGGCACAGGATGCGGGCATGGCGGTATTTATGTATCTCGGGGGTGAAAGCGCACAACGTCTACCGGTTCCGTTTTTCAATATTTTAAATGGGGGCAAGCATGCTGATAATAATGTTGATATTCAGGAGTTCATGATTGCTCCAATTGGCGCTAAATCCTTTAAAGAAGCCCTCAGAATGGGTGCTGAAACGTACCACAATCTGAAAGCAGTTTTAAAATCAAAAGGATTAAACACATCTGTTGGAGATGAGGGAGGATTTGCTCCAAACCTATCATCAAATGAAGAGGCTATACAGATCATTATTGCTGCCATTGAGAAAGCAGGATATAAACCTGGCGAGCAGATATCAATTGTTTTAGATCCTGCTGCAAGTGAGTTTTATCAGGATGGCAGGTATTTGTTGAAAGCTGACAATAGCAGATTATCTTCAGAAGACATGGTCAAATATTATAAAAATTTAATCTCAAAATATCCTATCATATCTATTGAAGATGGGCTTTCAGAAGACGATTGGGAAGGCTGGCAAGTTCTCACTAAGAAATTAGGAAAGGGAATTCAACTTACAGGAGATGATATTTTTGTCACTAATCCTAAGATATTAGCTGAAGGTATTAAAAAGGGTATTGCCAATTCAGTACTTATTAAACTTAACCAGATAGGAACTCTGTCAGAGACCCTGGAGACTGTAAAAATAGCTAAAAACGCTGGGTACACATGTGTATTTTCTCACCGATCAGGAGAAACAGAAGATTCATTTTTAGCTGATATCACTGTTGCTACCAATGCAGGTCAGCTTAAGACAGGTGCGCCCGCAAGGTCGGAGAGATTGGCAAAATATAACCAATTGCTGAGAATAGAAGAAGAATTAGGTCCGAGAGCGATTTTTCGTGGAGAATTAAATTGGTAAAAATGGAGGAGGCAATCATGTTTAAAGTAGATATACCCGGATTCGGGGCAGTAAAACTGGAACATTTAGTATCCGACTTCACAGGAACTCTCTCTGTTGATGGAAGGCTCCTGCCTGGAGTCAGGGGGCAGCTTAATGAGATAGCCAAATTTTTGAAAGTGCATATTCTCACCGCTGATACGTTCGGCAAGGCAAAAGCCGAACTTGAAGGAATTGACTGTGTGATCCACATCCTTAAAGGTAAAAAACATGATGTGCAGAAAGAAGAATACGTCAAGAAGCTTAGCGCTGAAAAGGTTGTCGCCTTTGGAAACGGGAATAACGACAGGAAGATGCTCAAGGCTGCTCGTGTTGGTATAGCTGTTTCACAGGGAGAGGGATGTGCTGTTGATGCAATAAAGGCTGCAGATATCCACGTTCCAAGTTCAAATGCTGGGCTGGATTTGTTGCTTCATCCTCAGAGACTGAAGGCTACGCTGAGGTTTTAAAAAAGAAAGGGATGTCATTCATGCAAAATGGATGATAAAAGTAAGCAATTAAAAAAAAGATAATAATATTAACAGAGGAGTTTATTTTCAGGGTGCCCTGATCTTATTCCTCCTAAACTGTTTAATCCATTTCACATCCTCTAACCTTG
>PEUB01000091.1 GCA_002780895.1 Nitrospirae bacterium CG02_land_8_20_14_3_00_41_53 | reverse complement strand
TTGAAAGGCGGTAACTGGTTAATACTACTGGTTCTTTCGTAACTGTAGGCCTAAATAATTATGACGCTTAGGATTCTGTGAAAATCGGTGTTAAAGACCTGACCCTAAATTTGACAACAATATGACATTTGGACGTTGTTAGTTATTAGTGGTGAACGAATTGCGGAAATATTAGACATTAAAACTTATTGCAAACCAATCGGCGATGCTATCCTGTACTTCTTCATCTTATAACCAATTTGTCTTGGCGTAAGACCTATAATCCTCGCTGCTTTTGCCTGAATCCAGCCGGTTTTTTCGAGGGCGTCAAAAATACTTGATTTCTCAATGTCTTCAATACCTGCCTTTAAAGATTCTTTTTGCAAGACCTCTTTCGGCGGTAACAATTTCAGATTTATTGGAAGATCTGAAGGGCTGATTGTGTTTTTGACGGACATTACGACGAGCCTCTCCATAGTGTTCTCAAGCTCTCTGACATTTCCGGGCCAGTCATAATCTACTAATAACCTGAGAGCCTCAGGTGATATAAATACGTCCTTCATATTTTCTTCATTAAAACGTTTGATGAAATGCTCTATCAAAAGAGGAATATCCTCCTTCCTCTCTCTGATCGATGGCATAAATATCGGCACGACATTCAACCTGTAGTATAAATCCTCTCTGAATTTCCCTTTCGAAACGAGTTCCTCAAGGTTTCTGCCTGTTGCAGCAATAAGTCTTACGTCAACCTTTATTGTCTTTTCACCGCCAACGCGTTCGAACTCCCTTTCCTGAAGCACGCGTAATATCTTTGGCTGTAGATTAATCGGCAGATCGCCGACCTCGTCAAGAAGTATCGTCCCTCCATTGGCAAGTTCAAATCTCCCCTTCCTCGCGTTTATCGCACCCGTGAATGCACCCCTCTCATGTCCGAAAAGCTCTGACTCGAGTAATCCCTCAGGTATTGATGCACAGTTAAATTTTACAAAAGGCAATTTAGTCCTTGGGCTCATGTAATGAATAGCCTTTGCAATCAACTCTTTCCCTGTACCGCTCTCCCCATACAAAAGGACGGTTGCCTTTGAATGGGCCACACGATGCACAGCCTCGAATACTTGCTGCATCTTATCTGAACTGCCGATGATATTTGGAAGACTGTATCTGCCTTTAAGTTCAAGTTTCAGGTTTTCCCTTTCCTTTTCTGATTCTTTGTAATGCTTCCAGAGAATTACATACTGGGCAATAATTGATGCTACTATTTCCAATACCCTGATATCTTCGTCAACGGTTATAGCTTTGTCTTTAAAAATCCTGTCGGCGCTCAAGACTCCGATAGATTCACCTTTAAACTTAACCGGAACACACAGGAATGAAATCCCGTTCTTACTGATCCTCGAGCCTGTCTTGTTAAGGAATAAGGGCTCTTCTCCGACATTGGGGATAACCATAGGGGAACCTTTTTTTAAAACCCGGCCCACTATTCCCTCGCCGATTTTATATTTTCCCCTTTCTATCTGCTCTTTTGTAAGACCGTGGGCAGCAACAATCCGAAGTTCTTTAGTAAAGTGGTCGAGTAAAAAGACAGAGCCTCTCTCCATCTCAAGGAAATCTCCAAGGACGTTCATAGTCCGCGAGAGATTTTTCTCAAGTTCAAAAGAAGAGTTCAGGACTTTGCTTACCTCGAGGAGTGCAGAAAGGATGCGATTTTCTCTTATAAGTAATTGTGTCATAAGTTCAAATAATGCAATTGAAATGATGTAGATGTTGTGAAAAAATTTATTTTTCGATACCTTAATGTAGCCTTAACTGATGGGTTTCGGTATATTTTAGTGAATATAACAAATAAAGATATTTTCAATAAATTCATCGAGTTAAATAAATTTTTGAGCAATGTCTACATCATTCGGGTCAATATATATTTCATATATTCTCGACCATCTCCCAGACGCCGCATGGACATACGCCTGCACAAAAGCCGCAGCCGATGCATTTTTCATCATCAACAACATATTCGTATGAACCGTCTTCATGCTCTACCCTGCTTATTGCACCCCAATAACAGGTAACTTCGCAGATGCGACAATCACGGCATTTGCCACAGGATAGACACTTCTCAGCCTCCTTTTCTGGTGAGGTGAATTCACCACGGCATACATCGTAATATTCTGTCTTTATGCGTTCGTAAGGAATAACCTGCTTAATCTCAGGCCAGCGGGGTGCGTGCATAAGCTGATAATGAATTGTTTCAGCAGTTATTCTACCCTGACCAATAGCGTGTGTAACAAGGCCTAATCTTGTTGCATCACCAATGGCAAAGACTTTAACATCAGATGTCTGGCCGATTTCATTTACAGCTATCCATCCGCGTTCTGTATGGATAGATGGCGGCAGGAAGTCTAATATCGGAACATCACCTACGGACATTACCAGAAGGTCTGCATCAAGTGATGTTCCGTCTTTAAAGTAAAGCTTCTTCTCATTATTGTCGTACCGGTCGGTGAATTTAGGCCAGATTATCTGCGTACCTTTTGCAAGTGCTGTTTCCATCTCCTTGCCGGAAGCTGCCGGCTTCTGAATATCAACTGTTATAACCGATGAGGCGCCGCAGTTATACGCCTGTGAGGCCACGTCCATTCCTACATTACCTGCGCCGATAATAACGACCTTTTTGCCTTTCAGGTCTGGAACATCACCAATATTAATACCTTTAAGAAAATCATATGCTGACACTATATGTTCAGATCCTGGGAATGGGATAATCCTTGGTTTATGTGCACCGCATGCTATTACAACTATCTCATGGTCTTTGTAAATCTCTTCAAACTTCTTCTGACCAATTTCTGCATTGAGGTGAATATTGACACCTATTTCCTGAAATCTTGAAAGTTCTTTTTCAAGTATCTCATGTGGCAGACGTTCCCTCGGTATACAAAGCTCAAGCTTACCGCCGAGTTTACCTGTTGCTTCATAAAGGTTAACAGTATGGCCCTTTAATCCGAACTGCCATGCAGCGCTCAATCCAGCAGGACCCCCACCGATAACGGCTATGGTATGACCAGTGGGCTCAGCCTTTTTAGGGGCAGGTAAATCAAGTGCAAGGCTGCTAAGTTTATCTATACTTAAGGGTTTATCAAGCTGCCCCCGTGTGCAGCTCTGCATACAGAGGTTTGGACATATCTGTCCGCATACTGTTGCAGGCAAAGGACTGAATTGTAAGACAAGTTCAAGTGCCTCATGGTGTTTACCCTGTCTTAAAAGTGCTGCCCGCTTATGAGATGGGATATGAGTTGGGCAGTTATATACACAGGGAGGAAGATATTTCTCATTTGCCCAGACAGGCTTGTTCCGTCTGTCTTTTCCCGTTGTTATATATGGTAATATTGTTAGTTCATGGTCCATATATGGTGCAAATATACCACCCTGTCCAACCTCCTTCTCCCAGAAATTATTCCTGAAATCTGAGGTGGACATCTTGAACCATCTACGAGCCCTTTTCTCCTGAGGTGTGTATGCAATGAATTTTTTCCAGTCATCAGATGAACGGGTAAGTTCGTCATAATGTGAAATTCTGTCAATAGCCTCAAGAAATGTTTTCATATTAGTCTTTAGCCATTCCCAATCCTGAGGTGTAATATCAAGGAGCTTGACATTCCTCTCACTATATTCCTGAATGGGACCTCTAAAGTAGATTGTTCCGCCTACCATTCCAACGCATGGACGGTAGCCGAGGATGTTGTTAGGGTTCCTTGGATTAACACCACAAACGACTGCTATGCCGCCTGCCTTGAACTCTGCAAATGAGTCCCCGACATTTCTAAAATACCATGCTTGTGGAGGGTCAAATCTCGGATTGTGCTTCGTCATTGTGTCGCATCTTGCACCACCACTTCCCTGAACGTAAAGAATTCCCTGCGCCGCTGCATTAAATGCGCCATTCGTTACGTCCCCTAATACTGTTATCTTAGTGCCGCAGTTGATCCATCCCGTGTCGTCGGATGTACTTCCCTTTACAATGATTTCAGTGCCTAACATTCCCATGCTTCCGAGTCTCTGACCTGTAGGACCTTCAACAGTTATTTTTACAGTTTCGCCCCTTCCGCCTGAGGCGGACCTCGGCCAGATCCTGCCGCCGATGCCATGCTGTCCATCAGTAATAATATGAAGTTCCCTTGCTCCGTCCTTTACCGCCTGCTGTATCTGCTCTTCGAGAATACGTGAAGGTACTCTTTTGCCGTTAATGATGCCATGGATGGTGATAGCCCGGAGTTCAGAGTTCCCACCCCCTCCCTTGCCCTCCCCCCTCGAGGGGGAGGGGTGGGTAGGTGGGCTGACTTCTGTTTTTCTGTTTTCTATTTTCTTTTTTCTGGTGTATGGTTTCTTAGCACGCATAACTTATTTCCAATCTTTCCGCAATTGCTTTGTCATCTACACTCAGGCCATCAGACATGCCGATGGGTAGTTCAGTGCTCCTGCCCATTGGAGCGAATATTTTCTTCAACTCTACATCGGCAGCCTTGAAGACTTCTACAACACGTTCGGCAACCTTGTCAGAATCAAGCCTTCTATAAAGCTTTGGATCCTGTGTTGTAATGCCTCTCGGACATTTTCCGGTATTGCATAAATTGCAGCGATTATATTCGTCACCAAAACAGTTCGCAGTAGCCTGCAACATATACTTACCAACCGACACTGCTGACGCACCAAGCATTATAAGTGCTGCTGCATTGGCGGCTAAATTGCCCTTCTTGGCAATACCACCGGCCGCGATAAGAGGCAGCTCATTCTGCTTTCCCTGTTTCACAAGGTCAAGATAACATTCTCTTATATTCGAAGCTATCGGGTGCCCCATTTTATCTAGTGAGACATTGTATGCAGCACCCGTCCCGCCATCCTCCCCGTCAATCGATAGAGCGGCTGCATAAGGGTTCCTTGCAAGGTTGTTGAGGACTGCACGCGCTGTCTTTGTGCCAGAGATCTTTGGATAAACAGGCACTCTGAAGCCCCATGCCATGGACATAGACTGGATCATCTTTGCCACTGCCTCTTCTATGGAGTATTCCGTTTGGTGAGTTGGAGGAGAAGCAAGGTCAACAAACTGCGGCACACCACGAATGCTGGCTATAAGTTTAAGAACCTTTTGTGCCATCAACAAGCCACCATCTCCAGGTTTTGCACCCTGACCGTATTTAATCTCAATGGCAGCAGGGTCTTCAACCATATGAGGTATTGCATGGATGATTTCATCCCATCCAAAATATCCTGATGCGATCTGAATGGTTATATATTTTAAAAACCTTGATTTTAAAAGCCTGGGGGGCACTCCGCCCTCGCCGGTACACATCACAACCGGAAGCCCTTCCACTTCATTCAGGTATGCAACACCCATTGCAAGTCCTTCCCACATGGGTGGTGAAAGCGCTCCCACTGACATGCTGCCGATCATTATCGGAAATATTTCACGAACAGGTGGAATAAATTTATCAATTTCTTTATCAACAACAAGCTTGCCGTTTACCTTCCTTAAGGGCAATTCATCTGGAGGTAAAATCCTCCCCAGAAGTGTCCTGACACGGAATTCATGCCGTCCAGCATCCAGAGCTGGGTCTGTAAGCATTGAAATCCTTGTGAATTTAAGTCTGTCAAGGGTTGATATGGATGGATCGTTTTTTCTCCCACCTCTTTTATATCCCTCTCCACCTCTGTTTTTGAAATGGAGAAATTTATTCTGAGGATTATATTCAGGTTCTATCGCTTCATTCGGACATACAAGTGTACAGGCTCCGCATCCTGTGCAATACCTCTCCATATCTGTTACCTGTTCAATAACATGAACGATTCTTCTCACTGCTGTTGGAGTTGGCACAGGTCCTTCAGACTGAATAATTCTCTGAACCTTAACAGTGGGTTCAATCGCCTTAACAGGACATACCGCTGTGCAGCTGCCGCACCTCTTACACCTGTCGTCCCTCCAGCGGATTATATACGGAAACTCTCTTAATGAGAGCTTATGATTGTGGTCTAACCTTGTAGCTGGTTCCATACCTTAACCTCCTCTGCATGAGGCTTGACCATCACCATGTCATATTTCATTGGGAATATATCCTCTGATTTGTTTCTTTCGGGGATGGCCCTGTCAAGTCCACATTCTTCAGACATTAATGCATATTTACCCTTTACCCCGCCAACAACACCGGGCCTAAGTTTTTTAGAATCGTGCACCATAAAGCATGTTCCATCGGGAACGAACCCTATGATGACGTTCGGTCCGTCAATACATAGAGGTCTTAACGACTGTTTGATCAGCCTCAGTGCATCTCTGTCGTCTCTCGTCTGGATTTCTGAAGCCTTGAGCGGAGTAATCACATCCTTGTAATAAGTCAGGGGGAAAGCGAGCTGCCTGACTGTGTAATGAAGGATATGCGTAAATACCTCACTGTCGCTGTTATATCCGACATAACCCGGGAAGCCCCTGCTCATTAAAAATTCCCTTATGGGTACAAATGCTGTATTCTCACCATTTGTCATCGAGCAATATCCCTGAATGAAAAAGGGGTGGCAGGCGTAAAGATATATGGTATAGTTTGTGTTTTGTCTGCCCTGGGCTAATATAATTTTTGCCTTAATATTGTCTCTGTCGAGACCAAAAAATTCACCCAGCTGAAGCGGGTCGCCAACCTCTTTCAAGGTAAGGACATCAGGATAGAATGAGAAGACAAATATTGATTCATCGGGTTCGCCGATCTTTCTCAGCACCACACGTATATTCATAAGGAGGTCTTCTTTTTCACTCATCGGTTTATGCTTATAAGACGTAGGATAGTCATATACCCTTGCAAAATAATGATCACGAGGAGTTATGCCTTTTACGTGCTTTATCTTTGGTGCCCATATATCCTTAAGTTTAAAGCCCGCCTTATCCATAAAGTCGTTCAATGTTTTAGAACCTTTCTTGGAGCATATTCCTGAGAGAATAGGGTACTTTTTAAATTCTTTAAATTCACCACCGAGATCCTTTAGTGTGAGGCCCAGACCGGAACCATCGTGGCCTTCCTTCATTGTCTCGAGGGCAAGGATGTTTTCCATTGGCGAGAAATATTCATTTGATGTTATTGCAGCAAGTCTGCACATTTTATTTACTCCGCAATAGAAGTTGTTTATAAACGGCAAACGGTTACCGTATGTTTATACACTAAAAGATGAAGACAATTTTGTCAAGTTAACAACAATTTTGTTCAACAATTCTCGGTGAATGCACAAACACTTGAGATTGCTTCACGGAGTCTGTCCTGAACGGAAAGACGAGATTCCTCGCTCCGCTCGGAATGACAAAGAGTAAAGGGTTCGCAATGACAAAAACATTTTTTGCAAACTGTCATTGCGAGGAGCAAAGCGACGAAGCAATCTCCTGATATTTTCACCGAGAATTGCTAACTGAAAAAGCTAAAGTTTGCTTTTTGGGGAATAATTATTTATTCTAAATTAATAAACATTTGGAGGTGTTAATTGTTGACAATATCTGATAAGGCTGCTGAGAAGGCAAAGGCTATACTGTCAATTGAAGGTAAGGACAAGTGGGGGATCAGAATATACGTTGCCGGGCAAGGCTGCTGTGGCCCCTCTTATGGCCTCAACCTACAAGAAGAGCAAATGCCAAATGATGAGGTTGTTGAAAAAAATGGCTTGAAAGTCTTTATGGATAGAGAAACAGTAGAAACCCTCGCAGGAAAACAGCTCGACTATTACGCTGGTGATGAGGGAGAAGGCTTTATCTCTACAGGTGGTGTCTCAGCGTGCAATTCAGGTTGTGACTCCTGCGGATAAAGAATTCACTATAACTGAATGTTTCCGATACACAGACCAAGAAGGTTAAGAAAAACCGAGACTATAAGGAGAATGCTGAGGGAAACCTCGCTTTTTCCTGATAATTTTATCTATCCCCTTTTTGTTACCTTTGGCAAAGGTATAAAAAAAGAGATTTCCTCAATGCCTGGATGTTTTCAGGAGTCTGTTGACGAAGTAGTCAAAAATGCTAAAGAGGTTTATTCCCTCGGTATCCCTTCTGTTCTGCTTTTTGGGATTCCAGAACATAAAGACGAAACTGGATCGAGTGCTTATGATGAGCATGGTGTTGTTCAGGATGCGGTCAGGGCTATTAAAGGTGCAATACCTGAATTGTATGTAATCACAGATGTCTGTATGTGCGAGTACACAAGCCACGGCCACTGCGGATTAGTAAAAGATGGTGAGGTTCAAAACGACCCGACCCTTGAACTATTGTCAAAAGAGGCTGTTTCCCATGCAAGGGCAGGCGTAGATATGGTTGCTCCATCGGATATGATGGACGGAAGGGTTGAGGCGATCAGATTTGCACTTGATGAGGAAGGATTCTCAGAAGTTCCTATCATGTCTTATGCTGCAAAATATGCATCAGCATTTTATGGGCCGTTCAGGGAGGCAGCAGAGTCTGCACCACAATTCGGTGACAGGCGATCGTATCAGATGGACCCTGCAAACAGAAGGGAAGCATTAAAAGAGGCTGCCCTTGACATTGAAGAGGGAGCAGATATTATTATGATTAAACCAGCTCTCGCATACCTCGATATAATCTCTGATGTAAAAGATGCCTTTGATGTACCTGTTGCTGCTTATAATGTGAGCGGTGAATACTCACTTGTTAAGGCAGCAGGAAAACTCGGCTGGATTGATGAAAAACGTATTATGATGGAGATACTTACATCTATAAAACGTGCAGGGGCTGATTTAATCCTCACATATTTTGCAAAAGAAGCAGCAAAGATTTTGAGGAAATAAAGGATTAGTTGTTTTCAGCGCTTAAACTGTTAGCAAAAAATGTCTTGACGCTCTTTTATAGCTGTAACTCCCCGATTATTATTTAGAAGATATCAGGTTTAATCTACGAATATCAGTTTATTGTCTTTTATGCCTTCATAAACATCACCGATATAAGCTGCTAATATACCTTCTTTTTGCAGGGCTGTGACAAGTTTATCTTTTTTGTCCCCAGGGACAAAAATAAGCAAACCACCAGATGTCCGCGCATCGCACATCAAGATTCTTGTAGTGTCTGACACTTCTTTGCCCCATTTGACATACTGACTAAAGCTTTGACTATTAGCTATTGTCCCGCCAGGTATTATAGATTTATCAGCAAGCCTTATAGCATCTTCAAAAAATGGAACATGGATCGAATAAAGACGCGCAGAACATTCATAATCTCACTTACTCTTTTATTTAAGGCAGCCATAGAAATCGTGAACTCTTCTATAGTAGCTTCACTGCAGAGACCTGCTTTAACTCCTGTTGAGATAATACCTGTCCCGATCTTTTTAGTGAGTATCAAGGCATCTCCTGATTTTGCCTTTGAGTTATCAAGGATTTTATCCGGATGAATAATCCCAAGAACTGCAAATCCGTATTTTGGCTCTTTATCTCTGATCGTATGCCCTCCAATAATTGATACTCCTGCCTCGGTCAATTTATCAATACCGCCCTGCATTATTTTCTTCAGGTAAGGAAAAAATTCTGTCTGATTAGGGAACATGGCAATATTCAATGCAGCTAAAGGTTTCCCACCCAATTTTGATGCTCAGCCAGAGCAACTGGAAAGACTGGTCAATTTGATGTCCATTTTTACCTCCTCAATTTAATGTCGTTATATATTTTAGCAGAGATTGAAACTATCTGTTGATTTTCGGGAAGATTGTATATCGCTATGATAACTTACTGCAAGGAGAAGAACGTTTATTTAAGGGCGTCGTAGATCATTCGAATAGCGGCATAGCTTATGATTACAGCCAGAAAACGGCGGAGCAGTTTTACAGGAACCCTATGGCTGAAAAGGCCGCCCATCCGCGCACCCGGTATAGTACCAACCAATACCGCGGCTGTTAATATATAAGGTACCTGAAATGTAATCAGCTTTCCCAGAGCTCCGGCTATTGATGAAACAAAGACTATTCCCATAGTGCTACCCAGAGCAACCCTTGTAGGAATTCCCAAGATATAAATCATTGAAGGGATAAATATATAAGCACCAGGGGCACCAACCATGCCACCTACGAATCCTACTATTAAGGCAATGATGATTGCAATAACGTGATTAAATTGCACTTCCTCGGCAGGTATATTCTCGCCTTGTTCTCTTCGAGGAATCCACATCATTACCGCAGCAATACAGGCCATAACAGCAAAAATAGCCAGGAGGAAATGTGCCTTTGTGAATTTGGATATATAGGCCCCGGCAAAAGAAGTGAGAAAGCCGGTAATCCCCATAGTAAAAACTAAAGGTCTATTGACTGATTTATGTTGACCGTGGGTCAAGGTGCCGATAAGAGAAGTAAAAAACACCATGATGATGGTAATCCCTGATACCTGTTTCATGTCCATGCTGCCAACTCCTACCAGTGGCGGGATATAAAGTAGAGCAGGCACAATGATAATGGCGCCGCCCAAGCCTGTCATGGCAGAGACAAAGGAACCACTGAGACCTATTAGGAAGAGAGTTATGAGAAATGGCCAATCCATAATAATTTACCTCAAAAACTGATCAACTTATCACTCGTGATAAGCATTTCATACAGATCTTTCTGACTGCCTTTACCACAGAACTCATTTTCACTCAATCCTCTGAAGCCAATGCACTTTCCACATGCCAGAAGTTTACCTTCACTAAGCACAAAGGTCTTTACCAGTTCTTTGATATTAAATTTTTCTGAATCATAACTTTCATATGCGACTGCTTTTGAATTCAAAAAGATTGTAACCTCGTTTGTATCATCAGTGTTTAGACAGAGATTTGAAAAACGAAACGCATTCCAGATTGTCTCCGGGTCATTTGTTGAAATAAGGATTCCGATTTTCATCCTGACCTCCTTTTATTGAGACAAAAAATTTATCTTCTCCTGTCACCAGGATATTTACCTTTCTTTGTTACAGGGCAACATTCAGGTCCGGGAAGTGATTCATGGTAATCTTTTTTCAGGATCTCGAGAAGGTCAGGGATTATCGGGTCAACGAGAAAATAACACCTGAGCCTCCCGTCGATATAGTAGTCAATTATTCTGTGATTTCTGAGTAAAGAAAGATGCTGTGAGATATTCGGCTGACTGATCTCTAAAAACTCTTCGAAATCACGGACACACTTTACGCCATTGGTCAACTCCTCAAGAATTTTTATCCTTACAGGATGTGCAATGACCTTAAGGAGTTCTATTCTCTGTCCGAGTGATCTCATAAATTATCCTGGATTCTTAATACGACTACATATATTCAAATATTAGCATATTATTATATATAAATCAATAGATAAAAAATAGTAACTGGAATATATACTTGCCAAAAATGTCTTATTGGATTTCTCTTGACATAATTATGAGCATATGCTTATAATTAAACCATGTCGAGACCGAAGAAATACCGCTGTATCAAATGCAAGCCGGACGCCACATATTTCAAGCCGAGAGGGATACCCCTTATGGATCTCGAAGAGGTTGTGCTCTCTATGGACGAGCTTGAAGCTATCAGGCTTGCAGACTATGAAGAACTATACCATGAAGATGCAGCAGTAAGGATGAAGATTTCAAGACAGACTTTTGGACGGATCTTATATGAGGCCCGCAGGAAGGTTGCAGAATGCCTTTTAAAAGGGAAGGCATTAAAAATAGATACAAATCAAAAGGAGGATTAGAGATGAAAGTATGTTTCCCGGTATTAAAAGCTGAAGGGTTGGAAAGCGAAGTCTATGGACATTTCGGTTCTGCGCCGGTTTTTTTATTTGTTGAAACCGACGGTAATAATGTAACGATTGTCAATAACAAAGAGCAGCATCACGAACATGGGGTCTGCAATCCCATGAAGGCGTTGGATAATCAGAAGGTTGACGCAGTGGTAGTCGGAGGGATCGGGGCAGGCGCCTTAAACAGGCTGAATCAATTAGGGATCAAGGTCTTTCGGGCAAATGCGCCGACGGTAAATGAGAATATCGAAATGTTGAAGGGCGAAAATCTGTCTGAGCTTACAATGCAACAATGTTGCCCTGGACACGGCCACGGTTCGGACTGTGGACATTGAAAGGAATAGTAATGATAGAAAAAACCTGTGGATAGGGTGGCTTTCTGACAAAGCAGATAAAGCACAATCTACAAAAGCGGATGAAAGGGATAATCGAGAGATACTGATTTCAAATAAAAGAAGATGGATCAATCAATTACTACAAAAATTATTTTAGACAGTATTGCAGACGGGGTTTTTACTGTAGATAGAGATTGGAACATTACTTCTTTTAACCGTGCTGCTGAGCGGATTGCCGGGATTGCCGCAAAAAAAGCGGTCGGTCAGAAATGCTTTGATGTCTTTCATGCCAATGTCTGTCAGGCCGCCTGTGTGCTGAAGGATACCTTAAAGACCGGCAAAGAAATCATTGACAGGCCGGTGAATATCCTCAACCATGATGGAAAGGTCATTCCCGTATCTATAAGCACAGCGGTCTTAAAAGATGAAAGAGGCAATATTATCGGCGGCGTGGAAACATTCCGGGATCTATCCGCTCTGGAGGCTCTCAAGAAAGAAATCTCCCGTCAATATTCGGTTGAAGATATTATCAGCAAGAATTTTGAAATCCAGTCAATCTTTGACATACTGCCCGATATTGCCGAAAGTGAAAGTACTGTCCTTATTCATGGCGAGAGCGGAACGGGAATCTCGGACGATGTAATCCGCCTTTTTATGACTTATGATTTCCCCGGCAATATCCGTGAGCTGGAGAACCTGTTGGAACATGCCTTTGTTATGTGCAGAAGGGGCGAGATTACCGTTGAACATCTTCCAGGGGAATTCAGAGAAACTGTAACCGCACCCAAAGACGGCGATGATAATAATATCTCTTTGCAGGATCGCTTTAAACGGTCCGAGGCGGTCATAATAAAAGAGGCATTGAAAAGGAACCGGGGGCTTCGCAGGCAGACAGCAAGAGAGCTGGGAATAGATCCGAGCACCCTCTGGAGAAAGATAAAACGACTTGACATCAAAGAATTGTAGGTATATTGCAATATTGCATTTATCTTTGCAATAGCATTGCAGTTTTGCAAGCAACGATAGCTTCCCCATGCCTTTCCAGATGCTAATCTATTGATTTCATTGTAAAAACTTTTTTTAAGCCTCTGGTATCCTTTTTGCAATTAAGAACTTTTGTATAGATTGTAACAAGGTTCCTGTCCGGGCTCATCGGTGAGCGAAGCGAAAAAGTAACTCCCCCTTCCTTTAAGAGTTATTCGCTTCGCTCACAATTTTTTGAAGAAAAATTTATCAGCATATCGGGAGAATAGAATGCCGATTTATGAATATATTTGTGACGATTGCGGCAGGCAATTCGATATAAGCCAGTCAATGCATGATCTTCCGATAGAAATATGTCCTGAATGCAAGGGTAAAATACGGAGAATCATTTCAGGAGGAAGCGGCTTTATTTTAAAGAGCGCCGGTTCCGAACCCCCTCTTCAGCCGCGCTGCGGGAAGAGCGAAACCTGCTGTGGCAGCAAAACACCCTGTGAGACGCCTTCCTGTGAATCCCGGTAATGGGATTAAGATAATTACTTTTCCCCTCTATCAAGAGGGGATTAAGGGGTGTGTGCAAAACAAACCTGCCACTTACTCCGACAAAGCTGCCACTCCCGGCAGCAGTAGATGCAAGACTTTACCCTGTAAGGAACAAGCTCTTATTACGGCTAACACATAGAAAGTGGGATTCCGGCGGGGTTCAGACATAGTTAACTTTCTCACAGTACTCCTCACTTCCGTGTGACCTGATAATTATGTGTGTTTCTTCCGGAAAGCATTAATCAACAAATAATCTGAATTGTCTGCAATATAAAGCTTTATCTATTACGTCGTAAAAGTTCTCAAGCGTTAGCGTGGGTATATATGCTCTTCCCCGCACCATAATACGAATCATAAACGTGCTGGTAAACAACGTCGCATTTCTGCCTGTAAATCTCAGGGGTATAAGTTCTGGGAAGCATCTTATCAAGAATGGTCTCTATAGTGAATAGAACATCAGCCCTTGTCTGTTGTCTTTTTCTCCAATCCAAAACAAACTTTTCCTCTTTCAATGCCTTCAGGAGTTTCTGTGAAGCTAATTTGACCTCTTGTTTTTCCTTGTTGCTCAAGTTGGGTTTACTGAGCATATCAAACAGAGCCAGTTCTTCCTCTGTAAGGTTCTCAGAAATCCCTCTTTTCTCCTCTTCATTGAGTTGTTTGGCAAAGTCTATCAGCCGATAGAAGAAAATTTCAATGTTTATTGCCCCAGCATTATATTCATCAATCAGTTGTTGGAATTTCTCCATAAAGTTTATTCGTGTTTTGTTCAGCCTTACCATCTGAGTGAGCTTGCTGTTGATTACTCCCCTCAACTTTTCAGCCTGTATATGCTTCCGTTCCCTTTGAAATTTTTTTCTCAGAGCCTCAAAATCAATCTTTGAGAGGTCAGTGACGTGCTCTCCATATGGGGCAAGAGGCTCACTGATTATATACCCCTCAGCCCCTATGGATTCATCCAAAAGCTTTTCAACCTTACTCATGACCTGGGATATATCTACATCACCAGACTCAGTTATTATCTTGTCAGCTATCACATTAAAAAGAGAATATTCCGCGTAATACTTATTTGCAGCAGGATCGGGAAGGATTGCCTTAAAGAGCTTCCTGACATTGCCGGCAAGAAGCAGGAAATTCTTTTTTGAATCATCATTTGTTAATATGGCATCAGTGGCATCCATTATCAGCTTAATCTTAAGTAACTTATCCGCTTTTATTATCTTCTCCGTTTCAATCTGTTTCTTCTTGCAGAATGTTTCTGTATCTTTTATCGCCTGTTCAAGCTCTTTAATAAGCTCACTCTTTGGTTTTATAGGGGTATCCCCTTTTCTTTTCCTTGTATCTGCATAGATTGCTAATGCCTTCTGAAGATTTCTGAATATGCCGATATAATCAACTATCAATCCGTTTGTTTTATCCCTGAATACTCTGTTTGCCCGTGCAATGGTCTGCATGAGGGTATGATTTCGGAGGGGCTTGTCAATGTAGATAGTCGAAAGGGGCTTCACATCAAAGCCTGTCATCGAGCATCGCCTCTTCGATAATGCTTTCTAAATCCTCATTTAAGTCCTCGCTCTTAAGTTGAACCTCTGGGATTCTGTTCTCATAATAAAGAGGAACCGTTGCTTTGTCATCGACAGACTGCTTGAAATTATAGATGCTTATGTAATCTCCAAAGGTCTTTTTGGTAAGTTCCTCTCCAACCATAAGAGGAGTTCCCGTAAAGGCTATAAAGGCAGCGTTTGGAAGGGCTGTCCTCATGTTGAGAGCAAGAAGGTCATATTGAGTTCTATGGGCTTCATCGGTTATCACAATGATGTCCGAACGGTCAGACACACTTTCTCTAATATCTAAAAACTCCAAGCCTCCCCTGATTCTCTTTGATACTTTCGAAGGATTCAATGACATTGTTGACACCAAGATATTGATGGTATTTGGCGATTATCTTGTTTAATGCCCCTCCAGTGTCCTGATAAAGGATGAAGTTCTCAAGGATGTCCAGAAGTCTGCGTTTTTCACATGTTCCTTTTATGATTGTCTCAATCGAAACTATGCCTTCCTCTCCTTCACTGTTTATTTTTTTCCATGCATTGAAGTGCTCATAATCTGCTGTGATAGTGCCGATTCTTGACTCTGCCCCGTTTGAAAGGATTACAAAGGCGTTATACCAGAAGATTTGAGGAATAGTGTCTTTGTAGTCAGTAAGGTTATTCTTGAAGGCATTCTCAAGTTTCTTGTGAACGGCTTTCAGCTCTATGAAAATAAGGGGTAGACCATTTATAAAACCAACAAGGTCTGCCCTTCTTTTGTACATCTCGCCTGTTATCCAGAACTGGGAGGCAAGGAAGAGGTCATTTTTTTCAGGATTGTTGAAGTCTATGACCTTTATGGTTTCTATTTCCTCACTCCCGTCTTCCTTCTTTATAGGAACCTTAACTCCATCTCGAAGCATCTTGTAGATTTCCCTGTTTGCATTCGCAGGGTTTAAGACACTCCTGTCACGGGTCAGTTCTTCAATGGAAAGGTCAATTGCTTCGGAGGATACGGAGGGATTGAGGGCTATAAGGGATTGCTTCAGTCTTGATATAAGAACAACATCTGAAGGGGTTTCTCTGCCTAATGTTCCTGACTTGCCGAAAGTCTCATGGTAGCAGTTCTGATGGGCATAGTTAAATGATTGGAATAACTCTATGGCCGGCTGTTCGACTAATTCTATCTCATTGTAATTATTCATTATTTAAAAAACCTATTGACATTCTATCTTTTTTAAACTAAGCTAAAACTAGCCTCATCTACCATGTGTAGAAAGAGATCTGTGCCGTCCGAAAGGGCGGCATTTGCATTTCTATAGTTCCCTTTTTTCATAATTCTTTTGGAGGTTTTTTCTTGTTGAATCTCCTTCTACATAATAAGCAGTCTTAAGAAAATAAACCGTCCCTATACCAAGTTTACGTTTCTGAAAGATAATCACGTAATCAAAATCTTTAAGCCAAAGATAAGTTACTATTCGACTCTTTGAAGTCTTGTAATCCCAATAACTAACTAAAGCATCATTGAAATGATCTATAGTCGGCCTACACCATGGTAAACGCTCTGCTCTTCTTGGATCAAATAGACGATCATTGCTACTATCATCATCTTTCGATATGAGATGCCAGAACCCCTCTTCATACTGAGCATTTTCAAGAACGCGTCTGTCCCACCAAACAGGGGCATTATTCAACTTAAGATGACCATCTACAAAATCTTTCCTGAAAATGCTGTAGAGAATCACAAGGACATTTTCCCACTCTCCGTCAACAGAAATAATTTCAGGAAGCCACTCCGGGAGATCAGACACCACTTGCCTCCGATGCACTCCACCTGAATATATTCATCTTGTTTTCGCGTAGCAAGGTGGTTCTTTCGAGTGAATAACCGGAACGTTCCCTGATTCTCCTAACAATTGCTTCTTTAGCAACATTGCCTGAACACACTCTATTCAAATAAGAAACAGCCCCGATAAGAAGATCCGCTATTTGCAATATTTCTATCTCATGAGACCTAACGATTTGCACTCGTTCGATAATATCGCGCGAAAAATCATATTTTGAGTTACAAAGCACTTCATGTAGCTTTTCGATTTTTCTTCCGCCACGGCTATCTTTAATATCCAGATAAATTCTGTATCTGTCGCTCGGATTAATTATCACTTTCAGCATATCGAAATACATTTTGTAGTACCACTCATCATGGGTTTGTCCAAACTGTTCATGCCTTAACACATCTTTGTCAGGTACTATAAGTGCCCTGAAATACAGGTCATCGTCATCAAAAAAATAATCGACTATATCAAGATAGAATTTAGTTTTTGCAGGTGATACCTTTGTCCACTTGATTTCAAATTTTGAACTCAATTCATGTGCAGCTTTCTTCTCCCCGATTCTCTTTGATATTTCTTTGACCTTGTCCAACGGGCACCAAATAGCTCCTAATACCATAACTTTCTGATGGTCATGTTCCATATGGCAGCTTTCATCGCAGTATATGTTGTAGATTTGGCTCATTTTGTTACCTCATGGCTTATGTTTATATCTAATCCTTCGACATCAATCTCCCCACTGATGAGTTTTGGGAGGAGAAGGTCGCGGGTCTGGCGGAGCAAATTATTCTTTTTTGATAGATTAAATAATTCTGCAAGAATTGGCTCAGAAGTTTCCTCAAACATGTCTAATGATTCTTTGAAGGGTAAAAGCACTGGTAACCCATTGACACCAGCTTGATTAATGCCGGGTTGAGCTGCATTAGCATTCAAGTTGATTATTTTATTAGTCATCTCTGGCTGGTCAAGCCAAAAATATAAATAATTCTGTGTACAGAGACTATTTGTGCGAAGTATGAAAACATGCTCATTAATGCAACATACTTCATGCGGAAATCCATCTCTAAACAAAGACTTTCGACCTATCTTAGCTCCATCTTTATAAAGTAGCACGTCTCCGCTTTTGATATGACCACGATTCATTTTTAAAAAAAAGTCTTTTCTAATATATTTTTCTTTTGAATAGTCGTACTGTCCTAACCCTAATATATTTTCCGCTCCAATACTTGGAACACCACGCTCATTCGGGTCTACCCCTCCCCTTGGGCGAGAGCCAGACTCTAAAGTGCTAAGAATATCGCCAACCTTTTTTACCTCCCAACCTTCTGGGATCATCCCCATGTCTGACTTAACCATCTTTACCTTCTCATACCCTGGGAAGCGGAAGTTGACAAACCATTCTCTGTAAATCATCTGTGCCATTTCTTCCAGAATCTTAATCCGTTTCAGGTTGTTCTCAATCAGGTCATCATAGGCGGAGAGAATGGAGGCGATTTTTTGTTGAGTATCTGATTCCGCAATAGGTGCTTCAACAGTTTTCAGAACTGTCTGGGTCAACAGAGGTTGAGCAGCTCCACCTGCCCAGCGGTGAAGGTCAAGGTGAGTGAGGAGATAGTAATAATATCTAACATCACCCGCCCCCTTCTTAGGAGTGACAACAATCGTATTATCAGAAGCCCAGAATTTAGTAGGACAATATGCTACTGAACCACAATATGCACCTACACGACCAAGAATTACAGCATTCTCGTATTTATAATCATCACTTCCTCCTATGATGCCATTTGACCCGTATATGGGATATAAACCTGTCCCCCCTGGCTTTACAGATTTACCATTATAAAATTCCAAAACTTCATGCAAGGGCTTTTCTTGATATATGTCAGCCGCCATTTACTGTGCCTCTATCATCCTTGTTATATTCTTGCTAATTCTTTCCTCAAGCTCCCCTGCTTCAATATTTAACTGCTCCATCTCCTTATTAATTCTCCTTTTCCCTCCGAAATCCTATCTTCCTTTTCTTAGTATCAGGTGGTGTCATGAGTTCTCTGATGGCGTCAAAGACGACCTTGAACTGAGCGTCGTAATTCTTTTCCATCTCTTCGAGTTTTCGCGCAAGGTCCTTATGGGTTGCGAGCATCTCGCGTAGCTTCACAAACGCACGCATTATGGCAATATTGACCTGCACAGCGCGCTTGCTCCGAAGAACACTCGAAAGCATCGCCACACCTTGTTCGGTAAAGGCATAAGGATTAGCGCGGCGGATGCCACCCCAACTTGAAGTCACAATTTGTGACTTCAAGTTGGCAAACTCTTGATTTGTAAGCATAAACATGAAATCGGACGGGAACCGTTCACTGTTTCGTTTAACCGCCTGGATTAATACCTTTGGTTCTACTCCATAAAGTTCTGCAAGGTCCGTGCTCAACATAACTTTATGCCCGCGAATCATGTAGATTTTCCCCTCAATTACTTCCTGCTGAACAATGACTTCCATTCTTCCTCCCGTTTGAGATCACAAATTGTGATCCTAAACTATTGAAGTCGCATTTTGCGACCTCAAGATATCACAATTTGTGATATCTTTCCCAATACTGTTCGGCATAAAATTTGCCCACCGCGTTTGTATTAGTTATATCAATAAATCTATAAGAAAAATTAACTAGATTTTTAACTGCTTATTATGAAACAATCAAATCATTATGAATACCTCTTCAAAGAGAGGCAGACATAAAAGAGCCCCAATTCCAGAAAGCACTCTTCGGGGTTTCAAGTATGAAATGTTTTAAGGGAATTGCAGAGAAGGCAGGGGAGTATGAACGCTGGAAGGATTATGATATAGAAGTTATTAGCATGGATGACTGTGGTGGTTGTCCCGGTATACTCATGCCGAAGGTTGCGATTATAATGGATATGGGGAAATTATATGATAGGGATTTTGATGCAATTCATCTCGGAACCTGCATCATGAAGGCAACGCAGACTGCAAAGTGTCCTATTGATGTTGAAGATATTAAAAAGAAGATTGAAACAAAGTTTAACAAAGAGGTAATCCTGGGAACGCATCCGTATTAGGGGCCTTTGTTCATCTGTCATCCTGAGCCGCCTAAGCATGTGTCGTGAATAGGATGAGATTCTGAACTCTCGCACGGGTGAAAGTTATCTTTCCCTCAGTGCAAAATTTCATGAGATGAGCAACGATTCTTTATAGTTGTTGAGGTAATTAAAGCAATCCTATAACAAGAGAATATAATTCCGGATATTCTTTTTTTGAGAGTGAAACATCTTCCTTCAATAATCTCAAACCTTCCGGTACGTATTTCAGAAAATATTTTTTCCCCTTTACTTTAGATAAGAATCCATATGCACCAAGGGCCTGCATATGGCGCTGAAGTCGGCATGGGAGTAAGGAATTCTTAAATTCGGATTCAACGAAATGATAATTCCCGATTAACCCCCCCATCCCCCCCTTGCTAGGGGGGGGAGTAGGGGGGTTAATTTTTTTCATTTGAGCTACATAGTAGTCGAGAAGTCTATCTCTCAATATCTCCTTAAGGCGATAATAGGGATCCCAAAGAATTGATACTAAGTCATAAGCGGGTGGCCCCATCCTTGCACTCTGGTAATCCAAAATTCTCGGGATTCCCCCTTTTATGATCATAATATTCTGTGATTGAAAGTCCCTATGGATTACACTCTTTGGAAAAGCGTCAACTTTCACAGCCAGTCGATGAAACTCATCATTCAGGGTTAAGAGATTTTTGATCTTGATATTTCTGATACCCTCTACAAATCTTTCGATAAAATAGCCTGTTTCCCATCGGAGATATTCATAATCAAAGATCCTATCTTTAAGATACAGACATTCTGATACATGCTCTGTGGCTGCCGTGTGGATAATAACCAAAATATCCAGGACCTCTTGATATATCCTTTCAATCTGTTCTTCATCACGCGGGCATTTCAACAAGCTATATAAAGATATATCTCCGAGGTCCTCGAAGAATGCACTCATCTTATCTGAATCCACATCTATCAATTGAGGGACAGGAATAGAGTTTCTCTTAAAAAAACGTGTATATTCTATGTGGCGCTGAAACTCCTTGTCGTCAGGAGGACATTTCATAAGAACTGCCGATCTTCCAGAACTTTTTACCCTGTAGTATTGCCTGTCAGAACCTCCGGTGCCGATAAAAAAGCCGTTTGTTTCTCCTGATAGCCCCAGCATCTTTGACTCACAAAGGTCTATTATGAAACCCGGACCGAGGATACAATTTTCGAATGACCACCCCCCCATCCCCCCCTTAGCAAGGGGGGCAAGGGGGGGGGTATCTTTGGCAACGGGTTGAGTAGAGGCTCCCGGAAGCACAATACAATTCCTTAGAGAAATACCTCGATTAAGAAAATTTTCACCGGGAAATCCCCCCAACCCCCCTTTACTAAAGGGGGGTTGGGGGGGATTACTTGTTTTTTCTATTACTACATAACCGTCCAACTCAACATTTCTACACCAATTTGCAGAAGAATGTATATATACCATCTCACCATTCTTTCCAAGTTCATCTATGATAGCTTTTGCATAAGACGCTGGTGTTCCAATATCGCTCCAATAGCATCCGCTTACATCTAATGTTGCGATTTTATATCCTTCACGCATAACCTTTAACCAGGCATCCACAACACTGGAGACGCCTGAAGGTAAAAAACTGAGGAATTCGGGTTGATAGACTGCAATGCCGGTAAAGGCTATGAGCCTATTTGTTTCAGTTTGAGGAGGTAACTGTTCATCTCTCCCTCCCCCTAACCCCCTCCCGCCAGGGGAGGGGGTTGTTGACGGGGGAGGGAGAGGGTGGGGGTGATTAGTCTTTTCAATTCCCTTGAGAAAACCTTTTTCATCTATGACAAGTGTATTGAATTCAGGATAGTCATGCACAGCAAGGGTTACCAGATTTCCGGATGACAGATGGAATTCCACCAATTTATCCAAGTCTATATTAGAAATAATGTCTGAATTATGCACAAGAAAAGTGCTATTTTTCAGAAAAGCCTCAGCATTTTTAAAAGCGCCGCCGGTGCCCAGAATAGGGTCTTCAGGAAAGAGTTTAACCTTTTTGCTGAATTCGGACTGTCTTATCCAGTTCTCTATCAACTCTCTCTTGTGATGGAGGTTTATCCCGATTTTATTCACAGGCAATGTTGATACTTTTTCAAGGATAGATTCTAAAATAGGTTTCCCAATGATGGGCAGGAGAGGTTTTGGTATATGGTTTGTGATTGGCCTCAGCCTTTCACCAAGGCCGGCAGCGAGTATGAAAATGTTGATTGGATTCATTTATACAGTAAAAACTTTTTCCTGATCTTTTTATTAAACTCCTCACACTGCTCCTGCCACCATTCTTCCATTCGGTTAAGGGTTTCCCCCTTTTCTATATCCTTTCTGAGTCTGTCTGTCCCCGCAAGTATATCTATCGGCATCTTCTCTTCCTCGTATTCATACGGAGGCTTTCTCCATGCAAAATTTTTGGGATAAAGGTCATGCACTGCCTTGAGAATTGCAACTCCTGTCTTGAAGGGTTTAAATTTGTTTCTGTCGGCCACGTGAATCTGAGCGCCTCCGCAGAGTTTCCCTGCATGTTTTTGAAAAGTTGGCTGGAAATACATCGGCCGGAAAACAACACCAGGGAGTTTGAGTACTTTAAGTTGTTTAACCAGTGAATCTGGTTCTATAAACGGCGCCCCAAAAATCTCAAATGGCCTTGTAGTGCCTCTTCCTTCACTAAGATTTGTTCCTTCAAGAAGGCACATGCCGGGATATACTATAGCGGTATCCAGTGTCGGCATATTAGGAGATGGCATAATCCATGACAGGCAAGTCTCATCAAGCCACATCTTCCGTCTCCAGCTTTGCATAGGGATAACATGGAAATCCAAGGATGGATAAAATTCATTCTGCAAATAGTTACCTATCTCTCCTATCGTCATGGCATGACGTATAGGTAGAGGACGCTGCCCGACAAACGATGCATAAGCCATTTCTAAAACAGGGCCTTCAGTAATATGTCCTCCTATAGGATTAGGCCTGTCAAGTATGACAATTGATTTATTCATTTCTATACATGCCTGCATGCAGAGTTCCATTGTCCATATGAACGTATAATAGCGAGAACCCACATCCTGAATATCTATCACCATTACATCAACATCTTTTAACATTGATGGTTCAGGTTTCCGTGTATTACCATAAAGACTATAGACAGGGAGTCCCGTTTTCTTATCAAAAAAACCTTCCCATTCAATCATGTTATCCTGTGTTTCTCCACGAATTCCGTGCTGTGGGCCGAAAAGGGCTTTTAATCCAAATTTTTTTGATTTAATAAAAAGGTTGACTGCATGGTTTAGTTTTTTATTAACAGAAGCAGGATGTACAAGAAGACCCACCCTTGAGTCTTTTAGTTTTTTGGGCCAGGTTTTTTCAAATAAATCCAGTCCAACTCGGATTGATGTATTAAACATTTCTTTCAATTATCAAACGCTTAGGGAATTGTATCCCTTGAGGCAAATTCAGGTTCATGAAGTAGTCATTATGTAAATGAGTATGAATGACGATATCAATGTCTTCGGGCTTTAAACACCAGCGAGCCAGCCCTTCCTCAAATTTATAAATCTTCCCACCTATAGCGCTTTCTCTTTCCTTGGATTGCAATGGCGCCATTTCTCCGGTATCAACCAGTATCTTTTTATCTCCGCCTTCCAGATACCAGCAATAAATGGGAATGGTATAAGGTTCTCCATACCCACATTGATAAGTCATCATACCTTTGTCAAATGCCTTTGTTCCCATCACAATAGGATGTATTTTATATTGTGTTGGTTTGTCCATATCATCCTCCTATAAACTTATTCTCATTATTTCTGAATCTATTTTAACAATATCCAATATCCTTAAATTTCTGGTATTGCCAAGTTTTTTATGCAAATTCTTTTAAAGGGTCTATTCTCAATGGTTTCCATGGTTTTTAATTACGCTGCAATCCTTTCAAGTTTCGATACCTTTATTCCTGCAAGAATTGCCCGTGCCTCCTTCGTCATACTGACTCCGTACCACCTGAGTTCTTTGAGCTGCCAGTAAACCATGGTGAGCGCATGCTCCTCATTCTAAAGCCGTTCTATCCCTTTTACTCTTCGCTTCACCTGCCTTACCTATTTTTATACCTATATATTTTCTATATATGCAATCAAGTGTAGATGTTTTATAAGGCACAACATCTACTCCAAGGGAAAAACCCAATCTCCTTGAGGGCACATGGCCATATACATATTTCATATGTTATTTGATCCTTTCCCAGAGCATAGCGATGTCCCCGGCTATTCCGTCCCCTGTGAATTCGACGAGCGGGATTCCCTGAACTATAGATTCGCTTACCTGCCGGGAAAAAGGCAGGAGTGCAATCACATCTATGTCTGCTTTCTGACAAATCTGTTTGATAGCCTCGCTGTTCCCCGGATTCAAATCGTACTTATTGATCACCACTTTTGTGGGAATGCTGAAGTGTTTCGAGACCTTTTCAACCCGCTCCATGTCATGCATTCCTGAAAGTGTCGGTTCGGTGACAATAAGTGCCAGGTCAACACCAGAAAGCGATGCAATAACCGGACACCCAATTCCCGGAGGTCCGTCGATAATTACGTAATCGAGTTTTTCCTGCTCAGCAATTGCTTTTGCTGCCTCTCTCACCTTAGACACCAGTTTGCCGGAGTTTTCTTCTGCAATCCCTAATTTGGCATGGACGAAAGGACCGTACTTTGTTTCCGAAACAAACCACTCTCCCGAAACATTCTCTTCGAGGACGACCGCACCTGCCGGACAGACATAACTGCAGATCGTACATCCTTCACAGGAGACGGCGTCAACCCTGAAATCCTCGCTTATTGCGTCGAAGCGGCAGACCGAAATGCATTTACCGCATTCCTGACAAATGTCCCTGTCTATCCGGGCGGTTACGCCGCTTCTGAATTCATGCCTTTCCTTTATTTCGGGCCTCACCAAAAGATGCAGATCCGCCGCATCAACATCGCAGTCTACCATTACCTTGTTCATGGCCAACGAGGCGAAGGATGCGGTTAACACTGTTTTCCCCGTGCCGCCTTTACCGCTGATCACAACTATTTGTTTCACCCCGTTAGACCTCCTTTAATTCCCAATGAACTTTTTTTAAATATGTTACACATCGTTTATCTTCTTTGAATTTAAAATATATGGGTCTAACGGGATTCATTTTATTTTTCCTTTCAACCAGCCGATTTTTATTTTTTCTCCAGGTTCGAAATCAGGCACGTAGGGTTTTATATCTAATAAAGGTGCCCCATCGATTATGTCGATACCTTCTACAAACAGGATGTTTTCTTTCCGCCTTAAGAGCTTTACAACAGATAGACCTATCTGGTTTGGCCTCATTGGAGCCCTGGTAGCAAAAAGCCCTCTTAACTGTGTATCTAAAAATGGCTTTACTTTTAAATTATAGCCTTTTGACTTATGAAACCAGTAGATGAGAATTATATGAGAAAAACCCTCTATATCTTCTAAACCCTCCTGATATTCTTTGAATACTTCAATCTCACCAATCGCATCTGATCTGGAGGGCTGAATCGGGGCATCCTTTTTGCATTTAAAAGGTGAATGAATTATTCCTATAGGTTTAACTCTCATTTAAAAGCCCCTTGCTTATTATTGCTTTTCAGACTTTTATGTGGATATTTTAACAACAATGGCGCAAAAACCTGTATGTCATTCCGACTTGTTCGGAATCTTTCTTCGGATTACTTTGTTTCTTTCATAATACTTTTCAGAAAGATTCCCGACAAGCGGGAATGACAGATAATGTGCACTTACTTATGAACTCATTATTAGATTAAACATCTCCTGGAACTTCCTTATATATTCCTTTTTTTCTTCAACTATAGTTATCCCCCTTGAATATAAAAAGGCGATTTCTTTATCAAATGGTATTCGCATGAGTATAGGAATTTTGTTCTCCTGACAGAACAGGTCAACCTTATCATCTCCGATATCTGAACGATTTAGCACTACTCCGAAAGGAATCTTCATTTTTTCCAGCACCTCAACTGCCAGGACGAGATCATGTAATCCGAAAGGAGTTGGTTCAGTGACTAATAAACAAAAATCACTTCCTTTAACTGAGGCGATAACAGGACATGATGTTCCCGGAGGGGCATCAATGATTACTGTCCTGGCCGGGTTGATGCATCCCTTAACCTGCTTAATTAAAGGAGGTGACATGATTTCACCGATATGTAATTTGCCATGGACAAACTGCATATCCCCACACGTGCCTGCTTCAATCACACCGATTTCCTTATCCACTTCATGTATGGCATTCTGTGGACAAAGCAGTGTACAGCCTCCACAGCCATGGCAGAGATGGGGAAAGATCAGAACGCCGCTTCCTTTTCTGTTTTCGTCCCCTGGGAAAACAACAATCGCATTATAGGCGCAGACCTCACGGCATTTTCCACAATAATCGCAGAGCGATTCATCAACCTCAGGAATTGGAATAGTTGCTACTTTTTTATATTTTATATCTGGCTTTAGAAATAGATGAGCGTTCGGTTCTTCTACATCACAGTCGAGCAACTGGACTTTATTGAGACTCAATGCAAGATTGACCGCAATTGTAGTTTTACCCGTTCCGCCTTTACCACTCGCAACGGAGATGATCATTGTTTATTCCTTTTTAAACCAAACCTAACTTTGATATCATTTATCGCACGGCCTTGTTTCGCATGGCACCGATTTGCCGCAGCATGTCTGTTCCCTTCCGCATTGGATGCCTGTATCCTTTTGATGAGAACCTTTTATAATGAAACCCGTTCCTCCGGTAATAATCTTCTTGGAACGTGTCTTACACTCAGGACAGAATACAACCGGGTTTTCATTCATTGGATGAGTCATTTCAAACTGATATCCGCACCCTTCACATTTATACTCATAAACAGGCATATGATCATCCTCCTGAAGCTGCAGATTTTTGTTGAGGCGTCAGCCCGAGAAGCGGCTCTATTACCCTGTTAAAGGCTTTAGCTGTCTCTGACTCCCGGTTATACTGAAGGTAAGGTCTTCCGCTGTCACCTGAGTCAACGATCTTTGGTTCAAGTGGTATGCGTCCGAGAAAAGGCACTTCCATGTCTGATGCCATTGATTCTCCCCCGCCAGATTTGAATATATTTATGGTCTTACCACAATGAGGGCAGATAAACCCGCTCATATTTTCGACAACACCCAATATGGGAAGTTTTACCTGCCTGCAAAATGCAATGGCCTTACGCACATCGATAATGGCCACATCTTGCGGTGTTGTCACTATTATTGCACCATCAGCATCTTCTAATAGCTGTGCAACTGAAAGCGGCTCGTCTCCTGTTCCTGGGGGAGAATCAATGATGAGGTAATCAAGCTCTCCCCATCTTACATCTCTCAGAAATTGCCTTATCAGACTATGCTTTAGATGTCCCCTCCAGATAACTGCATCATTCTGATCCCGGAGCATGAACCCGATGGAGATTACCTTGAGGTTATCACTATAATCTATAGGCAACAATCCTTCTTCTGATCCTCTCAGAAATTTACCTTCAAGACCCAGCATCTTTGGAATACTCGGGCCATGAATGTCCACATCCATTATTCCTACTTTCTGTTCCCTCAGGGAAAGAGCTATAGCGACATTTGTAGCAACGGTGCTCTTGCCCACACCCCCTTTTCCTGAAAGAACAATTATCTTATGCTTAATCCTGATAATATTGTCCTGTAGTGCAAGCTTTTCTTTGAGTTCTTCTATTTCTTCCTTGGGGGGAAGTTTCTTCATCGAACAACTTTTTCCGTTTTGGTGTTTAATCTCTTTACTCATTACCTGATTGATACCTCCTTATCGTACATGAGTTCGTACATGAGTTATTCTATTTCTTCATAAAATCTAAGTGCTGATTTTGCTAAACAAAATCCAGGTGGCATAGTACAGTGTTCTGTTTTTTTCTGTTCCAAAGGATTCTCCGGAATTGTTAAGCCGGCTAACACAGCATAGATATTTGAAAGCAGTCTTCTTATCTCATCAGGGATAGCCTTGTTCTTATTCACTGATTTCTCCGACCCCTGCATCTTTATTCCCTCATCATTTTTTCTCCGCATTTTGGGCAGTTGACTGAGTAGCAGGGAACTCCCGGCTTATGGGCAACTTTTTCTCCACATTTCGGGCAGATGCAATTACCTCCTGGTCCTCCACCACGTCTGTTGCCACCCATTCCGCCTGCTCCACCGCCTCTTCCCATACCTTTGCCCATACCCGAACCTTGACCTTGACCTCTTGGCATTAAGATCACCTCCTTTATCTCATCTACCTGACATCCCAGAGTGCGGAATAGTAGTTGGTCTGTCAGTTGTTTTTAATTCACCTTTTTTGAACCTTTCTATTGCCTCTCTAACATTGTCTGATATACCTGTAAATACCTGAACTCCTGCCTTTTGTAATGTCTGAAAGGCATTTGGTCCGACATTTCCCGTAAGAACTACCTTAATGCTCTTGTTTGCCATCAGTTGACCTAACTGAATGCCTGCTCCACCGACAGCATCCATGTTTGGGTTCTTAACCGCCTCAAATTCAAGTGTGTCTGTCTTCACAATAATAAAATACTTGCACCTCCCAAACCGAGGATCAACCTGTGCATCCAGATTATCTCCCTGTGATGTTACACAAATTTTCATATTGTCACCTCTTTTTAATGTTTACACTTTTCATGCTCTTCGTGGGGATGGTCACATACAGCTTTATCCAGACCATATCCCTTACCTGCACCTGGCTTGCAGAGGCTTTCTCCACCTTGTAAAGTCCCATTTTGAAGCTCCTTTATTACATTGTTAATTTTTCCGCTTACGCCGAGAATTGCCTGAATACCAGCCTCATCAAAAAAACCTCTCGCACGCATCCCCATACCACCAGCCACGATACATTCGACTCCTTTCTGGTGTAAAAATTGGGGGATAACCCCGGGTTGATGACCCGGATTTTCTATGAGTTCTTTTTTTGCGATTCTATTCTTCTCAATGTCTATAATGGTAAAATGCGGACATCTGCCGAAATGAGCGGACACAAAATCCCCGTCTGTTGATATTACAACTCTCATTCTCATATCACCTCCTTTCTTTTGTTAATGATAATCATTTTCAATTAAAGTCAAAAAATATATTCAGTTACACTTCCCGCACAGGCCGTGAAACTGTATCAGATGATTCGTTATCTTAAAGTTATATTTCTTTGAAAGGCCTTTTTCAGTTTTCCTCAGCAATTCTATTTCCTCATCAATGAAATCAGTATAATCAATAATTCTTCCACAACCTGTGCATACCAGATGGTGATGATGCCCTATGCTCTGTGGGCCTTCAGATAATTCATATCGTGCCCTGCCGTCGCCGAAATCGAATTTAAAGACCATTCCGGTCTGCACAAGTAATTCCAGAGTACGATAAACGGTTGTCAGCCCTATAGCGGGGTAGACTTTATGCACAGCCAGATAGATGTCCTCAGCGCTAAGGTGCTCTTTCGTCTGACTCAATACATCCAGAATAGCGTGTCTCGGGACCGTTAAACGATATCCGCATCCTTTCATCTTTCCATGCCACCATGGTGGCCCTGTTCCATCTCTCCATGGCATCAATACTTTCTCCCCTTATGCTTAGTACTCTAATTCACAATTACAGTGACGTATTTTTATATGCTTGGTATTGAGACTCTTCACTTCGTTCAGAGTGATAAACGCTGTCATTCTGAGGCGCAGCCGAAGAATCTCCTATAATCAGGTTACGCCATAATATTTATGAAAACGTGTACTTAGTGTCTGTTTATAAAGTCGAATTTTTGCCGTTTATTTGTCATTCCGGCTTGTCCGGAATCTTTCCGATGGCTTCTAAGAAGGATTCCCGACGCGCTTTGCTTGCGGGAATGACAAATATACTTAGTTTATGGACAGACTCTACTTAGTATGGATGTGTGCCGAGTATTACTTCTTTCTTGAACTTGCTCTCGATCATTTTTTTAAGGACTTCAAAATCGATCGGGCATTTGGCAGTTTGTGTAGCTACCTTTATACAAGTTCCTAAATGTATAACATCCACATCCCTGTCAAACAATTTACACATCTCCATAAGAAGCTTTACCTTTGGCATTACCACGCCAGGACATCCTCCACAGTCATCCATACCGATTACTTCTATCTCGTAATCTTTCCACCTTTCATACTCTCCTGCCTTTTCTGCCATTCCTTTAAAACACTTCAGACAGCCGCCAACACAACTAATACCTTTGATATTTTTGCAAGCTATTACTGCTATCCTCTTCTTTTCCATAAATGTCCTCCAATCTTATTGACAATGATTTTCATTATTAATAATATACCATCAGCATTTTTTTGTCAATTCCATTATTTTCATTCACGTTCTAACCTTCTCTATAAACTTATTCTCATTATTTCTGAATCTATTTTAACAATATCCTTAAATTTCTGGATATATAAATCCTAATAACCAGAAATTTAGATTGTAATTTTTATAAAAAAACTATTGACTTTTTTAAACGACTATGATAATTTTGTTGCTAACTACGAGTAAAAAGAAAAGCTCTGTTTGAGAAGTTATAGCAGTTAGGGTTTAGAGGGGGAATAATTTTTCTATTGACATTTAAATTTATATTTTTATAATAGTTCAATAATTTAACCAATTATCTAAGCGGGGAAAAGAAAGGGAAATGCTATATGAGCGAATCAAGAAGTTGGGATTGGGATACAAAAGAAAAATTAGTCGTAAATATAAATGATTGGAAAAAGAAGTTTATTGACATCCGTGAGTTAACCCCCTCTGATGATGGCGAGAAAATAGCCGCTGTAGTTCAACCAGAAAAAGGAAAGTTTACTACCTGTGT
>PEUB01000058.1 GCA_002780895.1 Nitrospirae bacterium CG02_land_8_20_14_3_00_41_53 | reverse complement strand
ATCAGTTAATTTTGAAATTGGTAGCGTGCCAGCTTCCACTTCGCTAAAGCTACGAAGGACAAGTGCTGGTTCAAAAATAGATGGTCTGTTTAATTACATCCAGCAAGAAAATAAGAAGGGTAAAAAACTTTTTGGCGGAATAGTTACTAATACAAACGCATTTATTGTTTTTACGTTTTTTGTCATTCCCGCTTGTCGGGAATCTTTCTTTTTCAGAAGGATTGCGGACAAGCCGCAATGACGGCGTAACAGTATCTAATGCGTTTGTATTAATACTGAAACAAGAAATTATCGTGGAAGATGGGTTTATTTTGATAAGACAAGCAATGAATTGACGGATAATTATATTGATACCTGGATGACTCTGGAATTGTGACGAAATAACCGAAACTACGACATCAACCACCGCATGGAGCGGGACAGCGGAGGTTATGAGATTAATGCCAATCCTGAAATCACGGCTCGGATATTGGTAAGACAGGAAAAAAGAATTTGAAGGGCAAGATAAAGAGGGCAAAGAGGCTTTTGAGAAAAGAGATAGAAAATATGGCTTTAAAATCGGTTGAATCACAGAATGTGGAGTTCAAATCCAAATGTAGAGAGACTAAAAATGCCATTTAATCCGAAATTCACGATAACACCAAAAATCAACAATGCCCTTGTTGAAATCGAGCGGGTTCGTGGGTTTCTTGACGCTGTCAAACTCAAGAACGACTGGATTGCCGACATGCAGAAAAAGGCGCTTATCCTTGAGTCGCATCATTCAACGCACATTGAAGGCACTGCCTTGAGTCTTGAACAGGCACAAAGCATTCTTGAAGGTAAAAAGCTTAAAGGCGTAAATCGTGATGATGAAAAAGAGCTTTTGAATTACAAAAAGGCAATGGATTTCATCTCAAAATATCTCGGAAAGGATGACCCTATCACGGAAGGACTTATCAGGGAGCTTCACAAAGTTACGGTTAAAGGCGTTCGAGGTGATAAAGCAGACCCCGGCAATTATCGCAAGATTCAAAACTATGTGATCAATTCTCTGACCAGCGAGATTATTTATACTCCTCCTGCGCCGATTGAAGTGCTGCATCTCATGCGGGAGTTTGTGGATTGGATCAATAAGGCTGGAGACCTGTCGTCGGTTCTTATCGCAGGAATCGCACAATTTCAGTTTGTCCATATTCATCCGTTTATAGACGGTAATGGGCGAACAGCACGGCTTTTATCTACGCTTATTCTTTACAAAACAGGATACGACTTCAAACGGCTGTTCACTATCTCAGAGTATTACGACAAAGACAGGTCAAGTTATTATAGAGCCATTCAATCAGTCAGAAACAATGCTATGGACATGACCGGTTGGCTTGAATATTTCGTGACCGGCTTACGGCTGCAGATGAAGGAAATCCGAGAGAAGGGAGAGCAAATAGTAAAACAAGATAATGCGCTGCAAAAGATTAAGAGACTGGGCTTGAATGTTCGTCAGGAAAAGGCGATTAAATATTTGTTAAGAACAGGCGCGATCTCTGTGGGTGAATATCAGGCTGTGGCTTCCTGTATACGCCGTACAGCTCAAAGAGATTTAGAAGATATGATAGAAAGAGGTATCATTAAAGCAGTAGCTAAGAGTCAAACAGACCCGACAAGACACTATGTCTTGCTGTGACAAGATACTGTGACATGCTGTGACATTTTACTGCGACAAGTATTGGCTATTACAAAACATAAGCTTATGAAGGAGTTACAAATGAATGCAAAAAAGCGGGATTGCCTGAGCCTGAATTCAAAGAAGAGTTCGGCGGCTTTTCAGTTTGCTTTTATAAAGATATTTATTCAGAATAGTTTTGAGGGACAAATTATATATTGAAGACGCCACAAAAACGCTAAAGCTGTCAAAAAGGCGCCGCAAAGATGCCGAACTACTCTAAAAGATGAAAGTCAGGCAAAAAAGACTTGTTGAAAATAAAAGGGAAGAAGCCCTCTGCATGAAATTGCTTAGAAAAGGGTTCATGATTAAGTTCACGAATAGGTTCATGATTAGAAGGGTCCACTATGTCACTTGCCGTTGACGAACCAATCCTGAAATCACGGCTCGTATATTGGTAAGATATAGATAAAGAACATTAAATAAATCCGAGTACCTTCCTGCAGGGTGTTTGACCCCGCGGGAAGATTATCTTATCCATTCATCCCCGCAGCAGATCTGAGGGGTATTCTGGAAGGTGCTGGACTAGTTTGGAGGTGATTGAAATGACCATCAAAAAAATCCTCTCCCAAAACGAAAAACTAAAAGAATACCGTCAGGTACTTATCGGCAATGTGGTAACAGGAAAGTTGAGGGTAAATTGATTAAAACAATAGGTACTAAGGAAGACATAAGTAAGACCACATGGTTTGTCATTCCCGCTTGTCGGGAATCCTTCTGTAAGAAAGATGCTGGACAAGCCAGCATGACAGATCGAGGACTTTGATGTAGCATTACTTATGAACTTATTAGTAACAGATGTTTAACGCATTGTATAATAAGAATAAGATTTTTGTAGGAGGTGAATTAAATGTCCACAACTATTGAAAAGATAGCGATTGAGTTATTAGGCTTGCCAACTGAGTCCCGTGCATTACTTGCTGAAAAACTTGTTGAAAGCCTTGATGAAAAGCAGGATAAGGATATAGAAGCCCTCTGGATAAAAGAGGCTAAGAGACGCAGCAGGGAAATTAAAAGCGGCAAAGTTAAATGCAAGCCGGCAAAAGATGTCTTAAGGGAAGCACGCTTAAAACTGAAATGAAGGCAGTATTATTCCATCCAAAAGCTGAAGAAGAAATGATAGCTTCAGCAGTATTCTATGAAGCTAAATCAAAAGGGCTCGGTCGTATCCATCAACCACCGCATGGGGCGGGAGAGGTGAAGGCTATGAGATAAATGACCCAATACTGAAATCACGGCTCAGATATTGGTAATATATAAAAAAGGCAATTTAAGGTAAAGAGGAAGGAGGTAATGGATGCAGGAAAAAGACCTTAGAGTAATAGAAAAATTTAAATCTCTTGTTTCACAGAAAGTGAAGGTTCTTGAACTACGGGTCTTTGGCTCCCGCGTAAGGGGAGACGCAAATCCTGAAAGTGAATATGGAGAAAACGATTACCTATTTTGAAAAACCAGGAAGGGATAATACTGTTGCGTGTCTTAAGATTGCTAAGAAGGCAATTGAGGATGAGAGATACAAGCATATAGTTGTTGCCTCAACAACAGGTGAGACAGGTCTTTTGTTCTCTGAGACATTAAAGGTATCCTCGGTTAACGTCATTATTGTAACTCACTCATCTGGCTTTAAAGAGCCTAATACTCATGAGATGCCTGATGCTGTGAGAAAAAAGATTGAGGCACACGGAGCAAAGGTTTTTACGGGTTCAATGCTTACCCATTCTATAGAAACCGCCTTTGCAGCAAAATTCAGTGGTCTTTATCCAACACTCATTGTTGCTAATACCCTGAGGCGCTTTGGTGAGGGATCTAAGGTTTGCTGCGAGATTGTGATGATGGCTGTTGATGCCGGCCTTATTCCTGAAGGTGAAGAAATTCTTGCGGTTGCAGGTACAGCAAAAGGTGCTGATACTGTGCTGGTTATTAAGTCAGCAGCCTCCAAGAGATTTCTTGATTTGAGGGTACTTGAAATACTCGCAAAACCGAGGGTTTAAGACACTATAACATTTACTTTTTCGCCTACTGTAATACCAAAATTTGAATTGGCACTACCCTTGTTTACGAAAAGCTCGAGATATCCAAAGCTATTTATTAACGAATAAATCCCATCATCTTCGGCCTGTGAATAATAGTTTTTGAGGGGCGCTTCTTTCCCCTTAACTATAACCTTTAGTCTTCCTTCTAAGTTACTGCCAAAAAGGTCTTCTATTTTCTGGGCCTTTATATTGGTTATCGCATTCCCAAAATGGTCAATATAAATTACATTACCCTCGATTGTATTCTTTGCCGGCATCACCGGGAGTGGTACCGGTATGGTCACATAATCAGTGATAGTGTCACCGAAGTTTGATACATTAATACCTCTTGATAGCCATGCGGCCACAGGGGCAAATATGTCCCTGCCGTGGAAGGTGGAGCTCCTCTGCGGCATAAAATAGTGTTCTGCAGTAATATGAATAACGTTAAGGCTTTCTGTTAAGTTAAAAATCTGAGAAAAAACACCATTATCAGGTCCTACAAAGTAATGGTAGTCTGTTACTACAAGGATAGGTCTGCGGACAGAACCCACACCCGGGTCAACAACAACTACGTGTATTGTTTTAGAAGGGAAGGATGAATAACTCATCTTGATTGCAAAAGCTGCTTCCATTATATTCTGAGGACTTATACCGTGGGTAATATCAATTATATTAACAAAAGGATTTATATTAAGTATTACCCCCTTCATAATCCCTATAAAAGGGTCATTATAGCCAAAGTCAGTCGTTAAGGTTATTATGGGATTCTGTTGCATTTAGACCCCCGATAAGCTCCTTCACATCAAGCATATCCCTTTTCTTTAAATATGCTTCAATTCCATTAATAATTTCTATAGTTGCCTTCGGGTTTACAAAATTAGCAGTACCAACTTCTATGGCTGTAGCACCGGCAAGCATAAATTCTATCGCATCCTCAGCATTCATTATACCGCCGATACCGATAATAGGGATCTTTACTGCATTGTGAGCCTCCCATACCATCCTTACAGCGATCGGCTTGATTGCAGGACCTGATAGACCACCTGTAATATTCGCGAGTTTTGGCTTCCATGTCTCAATATCAATAGCCATCCCTGGTATGGTATTTATAAGTGATACAGCATCGCTACCGGCATCTTCTGCTATCTTTGAGAATTCCTGAATATTCGATACATTTGGTGATAATTTCGTAATCACTATTGCCTTTTTTACAGATTGTCTTATCTTTGATATAAGTCTTGCAAGTGCCTTCTTGTTAGTACCAAGAATAATCCCTCCCTTTTTCACATTCGGACATGAGACGTTTAGTTCTATCCCATCCACACTTACATCATCAAGGGACTTCGAGAGCTTCACATATTCCTGGGGAGTATTGCCGAGGATATTGACTATCAGTCTTGTATCAAATTTTTTAAGATAAGGAAGCTTCTCTTTCAAAAATCTTTTCAAACCGATATTCTGAAGTCCAATTGAATTCAGCATACCGCATGGGGTTTCGCATATCCTTGGGGAAGGATTCCCCTCCATAGGCTTTAATGATATCCCCTTAATAACTACAGCACCTAGCATATTCAGCTCAACAAACTCAGAATATTCCTCACCATAGCCAAATGTCCCGGAGGCGGTCATAACAGGGTTCTTGAGTTTAAGATGACCTATGTTTACAGCTAAATCCATTCCTCTACCATATAATTTCTTCCATCGAAAATACCGGCCCTTCCTTACATACCCTTTTATATCCATTAATTGTTTTAACTGCACATCCTAGGCATGCACCAAATCCACACGCCATATTTTCTTCCAGAGAAACATATCCTTTAATACCATTATCCGTGGCAATTTTTGATATAGCTTCAAGCATTGGCTTTGGGCCGCAAGCGTATAACAAGTGACGAGTGGCGAGTGACGACTGACGAGTCAGAAAATCATTTAAAACATCAATTACTGTGCCTTTTTCGCCCAAAGAGCCATCATCAGTGCTTATAATCAGTTCATCTGTTAACGCTTTCAATTCATTAAGTACAAAGATCTCGTCTTTATTCCTTGCACCATATAATATAAGAGCCTTTTTTGCAAATGTCTCTGTAAGAGAAAAAATAGATGCAATACCAATCCCGCCGGCAACAAGTAGCGGTGTATAACCCTTTTCGGGTTTTGGGTATCCAGTTCCGAGAGGTCCATTTATATTTATGATTCTCCCTTGTTTAAAATCTTTCATTAACGAAGTGCCTTTTCCTTTTATAGTGTATAAGAACTGAATGCCTTCCTCAGTTTTTCTGAAATAACTGAATGGTCTTTTTAGTAAGGGGTCATATGAATTACCAACCTCTATCATATAGAACTGCCCTGGCTCAGGGTTAATTACTTGTTCTAAAGGCTCTATAGAAAGAAGATGGTTTTTGCTGTTTAAGGGAAGGTTATTTATTATTTTTGCCTTAAAGTATCTACTCAAAGTGGATCTCTAATATCTCATACTCCATTGTTCTTGCAGGTGCCTTAATTATAGCTGTATCGCCAACCTCTTTACCGAGCAATGACCTGCCGACAGGTGAGTTTATGGATATCTTTCCGTTCCTGACATCTGCCTCATCAGCACCTACAAGTGTAAAGACATGTTCCTCATCTGCTTCTATGTCTAAAACCTTGACCTTTGCACCAAAGGCAGCTTTCGACTGGTTTATTCTGGATGGGTCTATGACTTCAGCCAGAGCGAGTTTTGTCTTAAGTTCCTGTATCTTTCCCACGATAAAAGACTGTTTTTCTTTTGCGGCGTGATATTCTGCATTCTCAGAAAGGTCACCGTGTGCCCTTGCCTCTGCAATATCTTTTATATTTTTGGGTCTATCAACTTTCAGAAGCCTTTCAAGCTCTTCCTGGAGCTTTTGATAGCCATCAGGAGTCAACGGTACTCTCTGCATCAAATTGTCTGCCTCCTTAAGATAAATTAATGTAACACTTTTCTGGTAAATTTTTCTATATTAGATGTCATTATAAGTATACTTTGAATAATAACAAATAAAGGAGAAGATCATGCGTTTCTCGAAAATGCTTATACCTACCTTAAGGGAAATCCCTGCTGATGCAGAGGCAATAAGTCATATACTCATGTTAAGAGCTGGATATATAAGGCAACTTGCAGCAGGTCTTTATATTAATTTACCTCTCGGTTCCAAAGTTATAGAAAAGATAAATAAAATCCTCAGGGAAGAAATGAATGCTATTGGCGCACAGGAAATGACCCTGCCCGTGCTGCATCCAGCAGAGGTATGGCAAGAGACAGGGAGATGGTATGAGATAGGTGACGAGATGTTCAGGCTAAAAGATAGAGGTGACAGGGACATGTGCCTCGGGATGACGCATGAGGAGATAATGACATGGCTTGCAGTAAGGGAAATCCGTTCTTATAGAGACCTGCCGCAGGTATGGTATCAGATTCAGACAAAGCTGAGGGATGAGGCAAGACCTAAAAGCGGAGTTCTCAGGACAAGGGAATTCTTGATGAAGGATAGCTACAGCTTTGATGCTGACGAAGACGGACTTGAAAGAAGCTATCAACTACATGCAGATGCTTATCACAAAATTTTTTCGAGATGTGGGCTCAAGTTTTATATGGTTGAGTCAGACCCCGGGATGATGGGTGGCGCAACAGCTCATGAGTTTATGTCACCGAGCCCGGCAGGAGAAGATGAAGTAGTGCTTTGTACTTCATGTGGATATGCTGCAAATATTGAACTCGCCCTTTCGATCCCTAAAAAAATAGGAATCATGGACTGGAATTTTGAAGAGGTTCATACCCCTGAGAAACGAACCGTTGAAGAAGTATCAAATTTTCTAAAACTCAGGCCGGAATATTTTATAAAGAGCATTCTTCTTATAAGCGATAACGGCCCTCTGCTCGCACTCGTAAGAGGAGATCAGGAATTGCACGAAAAAAAGCTTAACAGGATTATCGGAAAACATAGGTCAGCCCAGAAGAAAGAGGTGAAAGATATTCTCGGTGTAGAGGCAGGATTTATAGGTCCCATGAATCATAAACTCAGGATTATCGCTGATATGTGCCTCAAAGAAGGTGTTTATGTGAGTGGTGCAAACAAGCAGCATTACCATGCAAAGGGGATAAGACCAGGAAAAGATTTTATTGCTGAATGGCATGATATACATGTTGCTAAAGAAGGTGATTCGTGTTCTAAATGTAATGCAGCTTTAAAAATAGAACGTGTTATAGAGATAGGAAATATATTCAAGCTCGGTACAAAATATTCTTTACCTTTGAAGGCATTCTATCTTGATGAAAAGGGACTGGAAAAACCGATCATCATGGGAAGTTATGGCATAGGCCCTGCCAGGATTGCTGCTGCAGCAATCGAGCAGAATAATGACAAAGACGGTATCATCTGGCCAAAAAGCATCGCCCCCTTTGATGTTGAGATCCTGCCGTTGAATATGAAAGATGTAAAGACATTAGATATTGCTGAAAAACTTTATAAGGATTTAACAGAGAAGGATATTGAGGTTTTGATGGATGATAGAGACGAAAGGGCGGGGGTGAAATTTAAAGATGCTGATTTAATAGGAATTCCTGCTCAGATTATCATCGGTGAGAAGAACATCAAAGAAGGTCTTGTGGAAATTAAGGATAGAAGGACAAAAGAGGCGGTAAAGGTAAAAGTTGAAGAGGTTGTAAAGGTTTTGTGCTAAAATTGTGAATATGGCAGAAACAAAAAAGACTGAAATTGAGGTCAGATGTCAATAGTGCATACCAATCCATTCATGCTGCAAGTTCTCTGCCACAGGTAACGTATGGTTTGAATCGGTCGTTGCCTTAAATTTCTTCTTCTGCTTGCATATCAACCCATAAACGGTACAGGATATTGGAGTCGCATTCCCTTCATTATCGCGTACCGGGCAGCGACTCCTTCGCAAAATACGCGGCTGCTTTTTTTAATATGTCCCTCTCCATCTTTACCTCTGCCAACTCCCGTTTGACTTTTGTCAGTTCTATCTCAATATCTGTCAGAGGTCTCTGCTGCTTGCCAACCTCTTTAAGCTTGCCGTTTTTATACGCTTTGACCCAGTAAGCTATTGTTGAAGAAGGCAAGGTCAATCGACGACCTGTCTCCGGTATGCTTAACCCTCCTTCTGTTATAAGCTTCACTGCTTCCTCTCGAAACTCCTTTGTGTAATTCTTCTTCGGAATCCTTTCCATGATGACACCTCCGTCTTTGTATTTTACTCAACTTTGGTGTCCACTTTTTCTATCTTACCCCACTGTAGAAGGGCGGGCAATTTGTCTTGATGACAGTGTATACTGACACAAGATATGAAATGGAATTTGTTGATAGTTATTCTATATTTCGATATAAACAAAGGAGGAAATTTTTTAAGAATGGGAATGAAGTTTGCTCAATATAAAAATAAAAAACATCAAAAAATTCATAAGCCGTAAGTCTGGAGGAAAATATGAATGTTATTGATCCTGTTTGCAAGATGACAATAGAGGATAAGGATGCGGTTGGAACAACCACATACAAAGATACTATATATTATTTCTGCTCAAAAGCCTGCAAAGAGGATTTTGATAAAAATCCTGAGTCCTTTATTTCTAAAATAATCCCCCCTCACCCCTCTTTAGTAAGGGGGGGCAGGGGGGATTTAAAGATTGAAGAAGTGATATCTGCAACCTCAAAGGCTATAGCAGAAATGGCAAAGGACCCAATATGCGGAATGGTTATCCCAAAAAACCGCTCCATAAAAAAGGAGGTTGGAGGCAGGACATACTATTTCTGCAGTGAAAACTGCGTAAGGACATTTGAGGCTCCCGAAGCAGAGCTGAAAGATATGAAAAGGCGGGTAACCATCGCCCTTACCGGCGTGCTTGCCCTCGCTGTTTTCAGGGCAGCCTTATTCCTCGGCCTCGCAGCAGGAGCGACAGTCCTAACTTGGGTTCCTTTTTCATTCCTTCCCTGGTTTACTGCTGGTGTATGGTTATTTATTATCACAACACCGATCATGATCTTCGGCGGAAAGGGATTTTTCATCGGCGCTTATCAGGCGATTAAACAACGAGTAGCCAATATGGACTTCCTCATCGCACTCGGCACATCGACGGCTTATCTTTACAGCGCATTTGTCGTATTCTTTCCCGGCGTTCTCCCGGTAGAGGAAAAGAATGTCTATTTTGATGTCTCGGCCATCATCATTGCATTTGTCCTCTTTGGAAAATATATGGAAGAAATAATCAAAAAGCGCAGCTCTGCCGCTATTCGAAAACTTCTCGATCTCAGACCTCAGACTGCAAGAGTAATAAGAGATGGGACCGAAGTCGAAATACCTGCTGAATCAGTTATGGTGGATGAGGTTGTTGTTGTGAGGCCAGGTGAGAAAATACCGACTGACGGAATTGTCAAGGAAGGACATTCGTCTGTAGATGAAAAGATGCTGACCGGTGAAAGCGTCCCTGTCGAGAAACAAGCAGGAGACGGGGTAATAGGCGGCACCATTAATAAAGTCGGTTCCTTTAAGTTCAGGGCAACGCGAGTAGGCGCCGACACGACCCTGAACCAGATAATAAAGATGGTGGAGGAGGCCCAGGCGTCGACTGCGAATATTCAGAGGCTTGCTGATAAGGTGGCATCCTATTTTGTGCCTGCTGTTGTAGGTGCCGCATTTTTATCTGCTGCCGGATGGGTGTTGTTCGGCAATTATACTTCCGCACTTTTATCATTTGTTGCTGTCCTCATAATCGCCTGTCCCTGCGCACTCGGAATAGCCACACCTGCTGCCTTGATGGTCGGAGTGGGTAAAGGCGCCGAAATGGGTATTTTGATACGGGGAGGAGAGTATCTTGAAAGAGCAGAGAAACTGAATGCGGTTGTCTTTGATAAAACAGGTACACTTACCAAGGGAGAACCAGAGGTGACAGAAATAGTGTCAGTGAATAGTGTCAGTGAAAGTGAAATAATTCAACTTGCGGCAATTGCGGAAAAAGGTTCGGAGCATCCCCTCGCAGAAGCAATAATTAAAAGAGCAAACATGCTGGGTCTCTCTATACCGGATGCAGAGGCATTTGAAGCCATACCAGGCCATGGGGTCAAGGTTACTTTTGACGGAAAGGAGATTCTGATCGGAAATAGAAGACTAATGAAAGACATGGGGATTTCTACTGAAGACAAAGAAGCCGTGATCTCAGGTCTTGAAGAAAAAGGCAACACTGTGATGATTATAACAGAAGACAATAAACTCAAAGGGTTTATTGCTGTGGCTGATACCTTGAAAGAACATGCAGAAGATGTGGTGAAAGGTCTAAAAGCCGAAGGCGTTCAGGTCATCATGCTTACCGGTGACAATGAAAGAACTGCAAAGGCTATAGGCGCAAAGGTGGGTATAGACAGGATTATAGCCAATGTCCTTCCGGGTGATAAGGCAAAAGTTATAAAGGAGCTTCAGGCAGAGGGAAAGGTTGTAGCAATGGTTGGAGACGGGATAAACGATTCTCCTGCACTTGCACAGTCTGATATAGGTATAGCTATCGGCAGTGGTTCTGATGTCGCAAAGGAGACTGGGGGTATTATTCTTGTTAAAGATGACCTGAGAGATGTCATAAAAAGCATAAAACTCTCAAGGGCAACAATGCGGAAGATAAAACAAAACCTATTCTGGGCGTTCTTCTATAATACCGCTGCAATTCCCGTCGCTGCATTTGGGCTTCTGAACCCGATCATAGCAGCAGCGGCAATGTCTATAAGTTCACTGTCTGTTGTAACCA
>PEUB01000084.1:32422-32714 GCA_002780895.1 Nitrospirae bacterium CG02_land_8_20_14_3_00_41_53 | reverse complement strand
TGTCATTATCTATCCAGATTTCCCCTTTGCTGACAGCCTTCAGCGCCTTTTTAAAGAGATGAAGGTCTGTACGGGGTGAAAGCACACCGTGTATCTTATAAGAAACAAGGGTTGCGATGATATCCTCCTGCTTTATTCCTGTATCTATAAGGATAATCTTTGCCTCAGGATATCGGGAAAATAATTTCTGATTTATATTATTAAGATCCACTAAAATGACATCCGGCCTGAAATTATCGGCATTGTTTTTATCGTCGGCTGCGAGTATCTTATCCCCATTCCCTTCTTTTTT
>PEUB01000084.1:0-32404 GCA_002780895.1 Nitrospirae bacterium CG02_land_8_20_14_3_00_41_53 | reverse complement strand
ATGATTATGTTCATTTTGATATCCCCCCATGTGTGATTTTATTATGATGTCCCCGATACGCGAAGAGCCGAACTTTTTAACTATGTTAAGTATGGTTTAATCAGGAAGACTTTTCAATCCCGAAAAGGTTGTAATTTTCAAAATAGAAGTTTGGAGGATTTTTAAAACTAATGGCTGGGAGAATTTAAAACTTTAGTTTAATCTTCTCAGGCCAGCCAGTGATTTATCAGGCAGTCTTCTCACCCACATAACCGTTGCCCTGACTTGGAGGTCTCCAATGAAGAGGTCTATGGTATCGCCTACTGCAACAGGCGGCTCGCCTAATATCTCTATGCCCAGTCCTTTTTCAGAAAAATCTACCGTAGCTGCTTCAAGATGCTCTCCCTGATAAGGAAAGACAAAGGGAATTTCCTGTTTATCACGTCCTTCGCGCCTTTTGTCTGATCCGTATTTTCCGCTGAATATAAATCCACAGTAAGGACATGGGTTAAAGGATTCTACTGCAGAAGTATACGAATCCTTTCGACACTTTGGGCATATAAGTCTTAACATTTTAACCCTTCACAAGATTTATCTATATACTTTATAACTTATTTTCTGGAATTTTGAATTACCCAGAAGGCTAAGCTTTTTGTCAAAAGACCTTCTACGCTCTTTACTTTTGTTTTAAAACATTTGGTATATATTCAGGCCACATCTTGTAAGCATAAAGGGCAAGCTGCAGCCTGTCTGAGACACCAATCTTTTTATAAATCCGATTGCAATGCGACTTTACTGTCTGCTCGCTGATATTGAGTTTTTGGGCAATCTCCTTATTTCTAAATCCCTGACAGATAAGGGACATTACCTCTTCTTTCTTTCTGGTAAGATCAGCCATCTTTTCTGAAAGGTTCTTTGAAGTGAGCATATCTTTCAATGTCTTACGCTCTATCCACAATTCACCTTGAGAAACAGCCTTTAATGCCTTTTTAAGAAGCCCTGAATCAGTGCCGGGTGGAAGTATGCCAACCACACCTCTCTTAATTAGCTCTGGTATCTGCCTATATGCTGTAGAACACAGTCTCCTGTCGCCTATAAGAAGTATTTTTATTTGATTATCAATCGCAAAATCCTCAGGAAATTCACGAAAAATATTGAAGTTAGCAAGTATCATGCCGGGATTAAGCTTTACTATCTCTTTAAAGTCTACGGCTTCATCGAATATGCCGACAATATTTACATCTCTGTCACCATTAAGGAGCTTTTTTACCCCTTCACCAAAAAGGTAGTTACAACAACCGATGACAAGTTTTATTACCATAATCACTCTCCCTCTTTTTCAGTCTTCAAAATAAGTAGCGGAACTGGTCTCAGACTCCCAGACTGTTACAGCAGAAAGATGAATGTTACCGTTATCTAATTTTTTTCTGAGAGAGTCATAAATCCACTTTGCGATGTTTTCTGAAGACGGGTTTTTCTCGGTAAAGGGGAATATTTCATTCAAAAAACCATGGTCGAGCGGCGCTATAACCTCGCCTGCAAGTTTCTTGAGTTCATGAAAATCTATTGCAATATCTATTTCATTAAGTCTTTCTGCAATAACAAACACCTGCACCTTATAGTTATGACCATGTAGTTTTTCACATTCTCCCTTATAGCCTCTGAGCTTGTGTGCAGAAGAAAAATGTGTTTCTACCATCAATTCAAACATCTTTTACCTTTTACCCAAATAATACAATTGAAATGATGCAGGCATTATTCGGATTTACGCTTTCTTCTTAAAAATTGAGATATAAGGCAGATTCCTGAATTTGTTGTCATAGTCAAGACCGTAACCAACAACATACTCATTTGGTATCTCAAAGCCTATATAGTCAACCGGTACATCCACCATCCTTCTTTCTTTCTTGTCCAGAAAAACACATATCTTCAGACTACTTGGACGTCTTGCAAGAATCCTTTCCCTTATTTGATTGAGGGTAATGCCGGAATCAATTATATCATCTATCAAAAGCACATCCTTGTCCGAAATATCTTCCCTTATGTCGCAATGGATCTTGACCTCACCTAAAGTATCCATCTTCACATAACTTGAGGCCACAATGAAATCAATGGTAAGAGGGGCCTTTATAGCACGCACGAGATCAGAGAAAAACATAAATGCACCTCTAAGAATTCCCACCGCAAGCAGGTCTTTTCCCGAATAGTCCGCAGATATCCTATCAGCAAGTTCTCTGACCTTTGTCTGTATCTCTTTGGTAGTAAAAAGGGGTTTGCCCACAATCATCAGCCTCTCCTGAGTTATTTTAGATTTTAGACACTCGAGTCTAATGCCAATATTAAATAATAATTGATCCAAAAATCGCAAGTATTGATACAAATCTCAATGCAGATAAAACCCCTGTCACCTGATCACTTTTAATGATGTTATAATAACTAAGATGCAGTGGTAACATATGTCCATCAAAATCTTCTATATTCCATTTAAACATAAAGGCTCTACAGAGAACCTCTTTAAAACAGCAATCGAGCATATAAATGGTAGCACTATTGCATGGTGCTCCATAAATAGCCCTGATTATTCAAATATCCTTTATATCGCTCCTACGCCGAGAAAGATAAGAGACGGTCAGCAGAGATTTCATAGACTTACCCAGTTAGATAATAAGCATCTAACTGGGCTCACAGGGGGTTGTTACATTCCCCCTGAGATGATGACAATAAAACAACTCTCAAAAAGGCTTTATTCCATTTATGAAGACAAAAAAATCATACCCCAATCTCTGTTACCTATCATAATATCGAGGCTATCAGAAAAGGGTATTGGTTTTTCATCTATCATTACCAATTTTATCAACGAGATTAAACAGCATCATACAGGCAAAAACATAGAAACTGTCAGCAATGAGCTTAAGTCTATTTTTCATGAACTCGGCATACCTGAAGAGGTTACGGTCAGAGCAAAGGAAGCCCTCAGTATATTTAAGGCATATCAAGAACTTCTGAATAAATATTCTGCTGCGGATGAAAATGATGTGATGGCAGTCTGTCCTGAACTGATTAAGAGGCATAGTTACAGCCATGATACCCTTATCCTCGATGGATTTTATGAACTTACCAGGTCAGAGGAAGCAGTCTTAAAAGCACTGATAGAAAATGCAAAAGATATCCTTATCTCAATACCTTATGACATAAATTATTCAAATATAACAGATAGATATGTAGATTTTATAAAGAGTTACTTTCAAGTTGAAGAAATCTTTCTGCCACCTGAAAAAGATGCAACGGAACCCGTTTATCACCCTTACCCCGGCATAGAGGAAGAGATTGAAGGCATTGCGAGAAATATTAAAAACTCATTTATATCAGGGGGTATAAGAAATTTAGAAAAAATAGTAATTACATCCCCTGTGCTTCACAAGTATTCGGACATGATGGCCCGCATCTTCAGAAAATACGGTATTCCATACACCATTTCAACCTCAAAACCCGATGGAAAGACACGACCCTTTCTCGACCTGATTGCGCTGCTTGAATCAGTGGCAGACGACTACCCAAGACTTTCATTTTCACAAAGTCTTATATCACCCTATTTTAAAAATATGCCTTCAGCATTCAGGGAATGGATACCTCATATCTGTCTCAGGGCTGGAATAATTAAGGGAAAAGATGTCTGGCTCAATCTCTTTAAGCCAGAAGCCAGAAAAGACTACAGATTACCAAATATCGAAAAGGAACTTCGATGGGTCTTTAAAAAACTTGCACCGCTGGAATCTATAAAAAATAATGGTACCTTCAGCAAATACAGCGAAGTTATCATTAAACTCTTGACCGCCCTTGATTTCTCTGATGTCAGCGAGGGAGTTGATTTAAAAGAACAAGCACTTGAGATACTAAAAGAACTTTCCTTTATTGATAACCTCTCGGAATCGTCGGGATCGACTCGTACCGAGAGTCACAACAACACTCCTTACGCTTCAAATTTTTTACCCATCACATTACGTCAATTTATAGATACCATGAAACATATCCTGAACACCACACAGACAGAAATAGAAGGTACCGGCGTTCAGATTATGGGTCTTTTTGAGCTAAGGGGTATTGAGCCTGAATATCTTTACTTCGGGGGACTCAGGGACGGAGATTTACCATCAAAGCCTGATATTGACCATATACTGCCTGACAGTGTAAGGACACGATTTGGTCTTGTAAACCTGAAGAAATATTTATTACTTCAAAAATTCACATTCCACGGAGTAATAGAATCAACCAAAAACCTTCACCTTTCCTATCCTGTAATGGAAGGTGATAGATTCTTTCTCCCATCCCCGTTCCTTCCCTGGAATAAAGAGGTAAAACACAGGGTTTATGGAATCTTCTCAAAGGAGGAAGAACTTAACAGAAAGGGCAAGATACCTTTAACATCATATATAAAAGATATTGAAGGTATCGGAGAAAAGTTAATCAAAAATAAGTTCGGGGAGAACTCCTATATCAGGGTCACTGACATAGATTCTTACAGGGCATGTCCGAGGAGGTTTTTTATAGAAAAAGTCCTCAGGCTTGAGCCATTAGAGATAAAAGAGTATGAGGTCGAGGCATCTCTTCTTGGAACTATAGCTCATCAAATTATGGAAGCCCTGATATCAAAACCATTTGTAGATGTAGATGACCTTAGGATTAGAGCAGAAGAGATAATAGACAAACTCCTTTCTGATAAACCTTTAGAAGATTACTGGAAAAAAGTGATAAAGAATACATTCCTTTTGATCCTTCCAGACATATATAAAGTCGAAAGCAAAATCACGGATGAAGGATATTCATTTACGGATGCTGAGGTATCGGTTAAAGGCGAGATCATAAAGGGAATAAAACTGAAAGGGAAGATTGACAGGATAGACAAGAAAGTTCAAAGTTCAAAGTTCAAAGTTCAAAGTTTGCAAGATGATAAACCCTTTACTGATGAGGTTGAGCTTATTGATTACAAGACAGGTACAATCCAATTCAGCGGTTCACAGGTAATAACAAAGGGCACTACACTTCAGTTATTCTTATATGCAGCGCTGATGGAGGTGCTCGGCAATAAAATAGAACGTGTAGGCATCTATTCACTCAAGGATATAAAGCTATCATGGATTCCCGGAAAAAATGACAGGAAAATTGGGCGGGCAATAGAGGATTATATAGAGGCAAGCCTCCGTTTCCTCAAGGAGACTGTATTAAAGATGAGAAGAGGAGATTTTTCTGCATCCCCATTGAATGAGCAAACATGCAGGAATTGTCCCGAAAGGCCGTATTGCCCGTATATACAAAAGACGGTTATAAGTTATGGAAAAGTATCTTGATATAACAAAAAGCGTTATCATTTCATCCCCTGCTGGTTCAGGAAAGACTGAGAAGCTTGCAAGGCGTTATGTCAGCCTGCTGCTCGGCGGCTCTGAGATTGAAAAGATATTGGCAATAACCTTTACAGAGAAGGCCGCAGCAGAGATGAAGGAAAGGATTCTCAGAATACTCGAAAAAGAAAATCCTGATATGTTTCTGAATGTCCGGGAGAAGATGCCGCTCATGCGCATATCCACAATCCATTCGTTCTGCCTTAAATTACTAAAACGGTTTTCAATAGAACTTGGCCTTGACCCATCCCTTGAAGTAATGGATGAATTCAGCACATCCATTCTCTGGTCTGAGTCTGTTTATGAAAGTCTTATGGAAGAGAAAAATAAACCTGGTCTCTTTTTTGATATGCTAAAAAATCGGGGCATCAAAGGCTGGGATAGTCTTTACAGAATACTTGATGAACTACACAACAGGAGACCGCATCCAGAACTTATGCTAAAAGAAAATCATCCTGTTGAGGGAGAGGAAGAAAAGAAAATCCTTGAATTGTATTCGCAATGTTTACGGCGTTACACAGATAAAAAACATGAAAAACATCTCATTGATTTCGATGACCTTGAATTACTCACATACGAGGCACTTGTCAAAAATCCTGAATGGCAGAATATCCTCTATTCATTTGATGAACATACAGATCATATACTTGTGGATGAGTTTCAGGATACAAGCTCTCTTCAATGGAAGATTATAGACAAACTCACAGAAGAATGGCGCTCGGGCATCGGTTCAAAAAGGGACTCAGGGAAGACACCAACTCTCTTTCTTGTTGGAGATGAAAAACAGTCTATCTATCTCTTCAGGGGCGCAAATGTAAGTGTATTTCAGAATGCAAAGGAAAGATTCTCTGAATGGCTTGATCAGGAATATTACTTTGAAGAGATACGGAAAAACTACAGAAGTCTTCCTGAAATAATAAACTTTATAAACAGCGTCTTTAAGAGATTAATGCCTCCTACTATGTATGAAAGCTGGCGTACCAGGTATACACCCTTTGAGGCAACAAGGGTTGGGGATGGACATGTTGAACTTATTCTAATAGAAGGCGGCGAAGGCACAAAAATGAGGCGTGAGCAGGAAGCATCAGCCTTATCAAAGAGGATTCAGTCCCTTATTAATCATCAATATGAGGTATGGGATGGAGAGACAAAAAGAGCCTGCACTTATGGTGACATGGCAATACTTTTAAGGAAAAGGACACACCTCTGCATATTTGAAGATGCATTGAGAAGAGAAGGAATACCTTTCATTGTATTAAAAGGTATTGGTTTTTATGATGAACCAGAAGTTGCAGTATTAAGAGAACTACTTTCTTTTATTGTCGACCCAGCAGATGATTACAGTCTATTCTGTCTGTTAAGGTCACCTCTTGTTGGCATTGATTACAGGACATTATTCAGGCTGATTGATAAAAAAGGTGACCAGCCTTTAATAGAGAAACTTCAATCTCAAATCCCCCCTTCCCCCCCTTTTCTAAAGGGGGGCAGGAGGGGATTAATGACTCGTCACTTATCTGAGACTTTTAATCTTATCTCAGGCTGGATCGAAAGATCCACATATACACCTCTTGCTGTCATTCTTGAAGATGCACTTTCAGAAACAAGAGGCTGGCAATATTACTGGGAGAAACAGAGACACGTAAATATAAAAAAATTCATAGGACTTATTGAACAATATGAGTCTCAGGGGTTCTCCAGCCTTGATATCAGGGAAAAACTCATTAAGGCGAGATTGGGAGAGGAGGCAAAGGCAAACATTAACACCGAGGGTATGAATGCTGTAAAGATAATGACCGTGCATGCTGCAAAAGGCCTTCAGTTTCCGATGGTATTCCTTCCATCACTCGATGAGGATAATGTTCCCAGAAGCAGTTCAATTGTGATAGAGGAAGATGGGGAAAGGATCTCTTTAGCATACGAAGAAGATTCTATCAAGAGGAAAAAGATAGGACATTTTCAGAGACAAAAGGAAAAAGAACTCGAAGAGGGGAAAAGACTCTTCTATGTTGCAGTCACAAGGGCAAGGGATTTTCTGTGTATGCTTGGGGCGCCGAAGAAAGAAAAAGCACATACAGGAAGGCTTGCGTATATTACTGATAATCTTGAACACCTTTCCTCCCTTAAGATAATGACTGAAACTGATATTAATGTCTTTAAAAATCCCCCCATCCCCCCTTTACCAAAGGGGGGTAAGGGGGGATTTACTCCTCACGCATTTCCAGAACAATCCTTGTTTGAACCGATATATACAGAGCCCATTTCATATGAAGGGGCAGGATATATCCCGCCCCTCAAATGGCGCGATGTTACAGAAGATTTAGATATAAGAATAAAACATGGTGAAGACTGGGTCTTGCTTGGAAGTGTCTTTCACGGTCTCTTTGAAGAGCTTGCAAAAGGGATAATAAGACCTGATGGAATAGACAGCAGGGCATTAATACTTTTAAGAAATGAGTTATATATTAAAAAAGATATAGAAAGACTGATGGAGATTATAAAAAAAGACTTTGAGAAGCTTGAGATATCAGGATATATAAAAAATGTGATCCTTCCACAAACGAACTCCTACGCAGAACTTCCATTTATTCTGCAGAGAGGAAACACGGTCTTTAAAGGCAGGATCGATAGGATCATCAGAAAAGACAATACAGCTAATATCTATGATTACAAAACCTTTCCTGTGAGCGAAAAAGAGTTGCCGGAACTCATTGATAAATACAGATTCCAGATGGATATTTACAGGAGTGCGGTAGAAAAAATACTCTCTTTAAAGACAAAGAGTTACCTCCTCTTCACACATACGCCTTTATTGGTAGAGGTTTAGAGGTTACAGCAGGTATTCCGCTTTGATGGTAGTCAAACCTCAGATAAGGATTATTCTTTTTTCTCTTGCAAAATTCTTGATTATCATCGAGACAGAATAGAGCCTCTGGAGTCTTGTATTTCTCCACCTGATTGCCTGTGTATCACCATGAGGAAATTTCTCGCCTCTTATCTCTGTTTGAGTTTTCGTCAGCTCATGATAAAGCCCTTTGAGAGAATCGTCATCAAGTGGTTTCAAAAATATAGGATTAACAACAACATAACCTTCTGCTATACCATAGGTAATTGCCTTAAGACTCTTTCCTCTTATAGTAGGCATTATTCAAGCTTTCGCCTTTTAAAGATTCTTGATAATATTATACCTACCTCATACAAAACTATTATAGGCACTGCCATCAGGGTTTGGTTGAAGGCATCAGGGGTTGGAGTGAGAATAGCAGCCACAACAAAGGCTAATAAAATGGCGTATTTTCTATTTTTTGCCAGTGTCTTTGGAGTCACTATACCCATACGCGTAAAAAAGATTATAGCGATAGGAAGTTCAAAAACAGCACCGAAAGCTAGTATAAACTTAAGGCAAAAATCAACATAGTTGCCTACAGAAAGCATCGGGCTCAAAAAATCACCAACCTTATAAGTAAGGAGAAAACCCATTGCAAAAGGCAGGACAATAAAAAAACAAAAGGCAGCCCCGATAAGAAAAAGGCTGGTTGCCAATAAAATAAAAGGTACAACATATCTCTTTTCTTTATGGAGAAGCCCTGGAGAGATAAATTTCCATAATTGATAAAATATTACAGGTAAGGCAAGTATCAGTCCAGCAACAAAGGCAACCTTGATGTTCATCCAGAATGCCTCAGCAGGCGCCAGGAATACAAGTTTTGTATTTTGAAGTTTATCCTGTGGGACAAAATGTATATACATATTCTTCAGGGAAAAGTCTAAATTATATTTAAGGGGAAACATAATAAATCTAAAGATATCTTCAGAATAATTGAATGAAATCAAAAAGGTGATAAATAAAGCGGCAAAAGATACGATAATCCTTTTTCTGAGATCACCGAGATGTTCTGTAAGGGGCATTTTGTGCTCTTCCATTCTAACCTTCCATCCTTATACATAATACATATCCAGATCCTAAATCTCAATTTCAAACAGGTTTGTTATCAGTGGTATGCTTATTATTATTTGTTTTTTGATCTACATCTGAAATTTTATTACCTTCTATGGCGATATCGAGGGTTTTGCTTGTTTCTTCAAATTCAGTATCAACCTGCTCTTTTACATCCTGAAACGCCCTCTTCAATTCACCCATTCCTTTGCCGAGGGCTTTAGCCAATTCAGGGAGTCTCTTTGGCCCAAAAACAAGAAGGGCAACAACGAATATTATTATCAGCTCTGGTAATCCAATGTCAAACACTATCTGAACTATTCCTCTTCATATATCTTCTTAATTTTTTCCTTTTTAGACGGCGATAAAAATGTCACCGAGAACATTACCCTGGTCTCAGGACTTCTATTTTTAAGATCAAATCCAGCACCCACAGTCGTATATATAAAATCTGTGGTTTTTATCCTGTAACCAATCCTTCCCTCTACAGAGTCAATTTTCCCCGATTCATGACTTGTCTTGCAAAACAATTCAGCCAGGATCTTAAAATTATGCGCAGCAGCAAAGTCCAGACCTGCTAAAAAAGATACCTCGTCATCGAGGCTTCTTTTACCTGGCTTTTCGTAAAACAGGTTTAAATGCCCGTTAACCGGGCCTACTCTTTTACTTACAATGAGTCCAACACCAAAACGTCCATCTGTACTAAACTCGTTTCTGCCTGATGGTATAGAGGCGTTCAGGATGTACGCCAAGGACGGCCCATACTTGCCCTCATCAAAAAACCTGTGCTTAAACCCCAGGGCAATATCTTCAAACCCATCCGCTGAATCAGCTCCGAGTACGTACGGAACGGTCATATTGAATTCAATGCTATCTGAAATGCCATATGCTGTCTTTAAAAAAAACCTGTAGAGATCCGGGTCTATTGATATTTCGGCACCTGTAGAAAATGCGGCTTTACCTTTTGGAAGACTCTCAGCACTGAAGGTCGAAAAAATCCCATATGGACCAATAGGCTGAAGACCAGTTGTTTCAAAGGCATATGAATCTACACATAGGAAAAGAAGAATTAATATGAGGGGAAGAAGGTATCTTTTCATTGTTAAAAAATAACAGAAAAACTCAAGACTGTCAAATATTCCAAGATTTTCTGTTCTACGATTCATCGACCAACAGTAAACGTTGACAAAGAATCCTCAATAAAAATATAATTTAAACATCTAAGTTATTTTCCCCGTCAGTTAATGACTCGTAGAGATGTACGGGGACGAGAGGAGGCTATTATGTCAGAAGTTGTACCCGAGGTTACATCAGTTAACTGGGAAAACGAGGTACTCAAGGCTCAAGGACTTGTTATGATTGATTTCTGGGCTACATGGTGCGGCCCATGCAGAATGATTTCATCTACAGTCGAAGAGTTGGCAAAAGAGTATAGTGGGAAAATAAAGGTCGTGAAACTCAATACTGATGAAAATTCTGAAATCGCAAGCAGATACAAAATTATGGGAATACCTACGATTATGTTTTTTAAAGATGGCACCAAGCTTGACCAGATAGTAGGTGTGGTCCCGAAACAGCACCTAAAGGCAAAAATAGACTCTTTTCTTAATACATAAATGTTTGAATCACTTACTGAAAAATTAGAATCAATATTTAAAAGATTAAAAGGGAAAGGCCTTTTAAAAGAAGAGGACGTTGAACTTGCCCTTAAAGAGATACGGCTTGCCCTTTTAGAGGCTGATGTCAACTTTAAGGTTGTAAAAGATTTTATTCAGAAGATTAAAGAAAAAGCTATTGGCAAGGAGATACTTGAAAGCCTTACACCAGGGCAACAGGTCATAAAGATAGTTAATGAAGAGCTCTGCGAGTTGCTTGGAAAAACAAATAGCAAGATACAACTGTCCCCCAATCCTCCGACAATAATAATGATGGTCGGGCTGCACGGTTCTGGAAAGACTACAACATCTGCTAAACTTGCAAGACTTTTCAAGAAAGAAGGCAGGAGGCCTCTGCTCGTGGCAGCAGACCTTCAGAGACCTGCTGCTATAGACCAGCTTATTATACTCGGCTCGCAGATTGATGTCCCTGTATATCATTCAAAAGAGGCAAATAATCCCATAAACCTATGTAATGAGTCTCTAAAAAAAGCGAAGATTGATGCAAGAGACATAGTCATCCTTGATACTGCTGGAAGGCTACACATTGATGACTCACTGATGACCGAGTTAAAAAAGATAAAAGAAAATGTCTCACCCAAAGAGGTTATGCTTGTCGTGGATGCAATGACAGGACAGGATTCAGTTAATATCGCAAAAAATTTCGAAGAGCAGATAGGCATTGACGGGATAATACTTACCAAGATGGATGGCGACGCAAGGGGTGGAGCAGCACTCTCTATGAGGGCGATAACCGGAAAGCCAATAAAATTCATTGGTGTTGGAGAAAAGATTGAGATGCTCGAGTCCTTTTATCCCGAAAGAATTGCGTCAAGGATACTCGGCATGGGTGATGTCCTGAGTTTTATTGAGAAGGCACAGAAATCCTTTGACCAGAAAGAGGCCGAGAAACTCCAGAAGGCGATAATAGATGAATCATTTACATTTGACGACCTTAAAAGCCAGCTTAAAAAGGTGCGCAATATGGGACCTATAGAAAACATTCTCGGCATGATACCTGGCTTTAACAAGATAAAAAATCTGGACATTGATGAGAGGGAATTTGTAAAGGTTGAAGCGATAATAAATTCTATGACTAAAAAAGAAAAAAAAGATCATAATATAATTAATGGGAGCAGACGCAGAAGAATTGCTACGGGAAGTGGTACAACTGTTGCAGATGTCAACAGGGTTATAAAGCAGTATGTCGAGCTAAAGAAAATGCTCAAGATGTTTAAAGGCAAAAAAATGGTCAAATTACCTAAATTCCTGCCTTTTTAAATCATTCAAAAAAGATATATAAAACTGTTATACGTCTTTACTTTATATCCGGAAATATATTAAAATTTCAACATCTTAAGGAGGTGATGGTTTGGTAAAAATAAGACTTACAAGATTAGGAGCACATAAGAGACCTTCCTACAGGGTAATAGTAGCCGATTCCAGGGCAAGAAGGAACGGGCCCTTTATAGAGATTATCGGGACATACGATCCATTGAAGGACCCCTCTGAGATAAAGCTTGATATGGAAAAGGTAAAACTTTGGTTGCAGCGAGGAGCACAACCTACTGATACAGCTAAAAAGCTTATACAAAGGGCTGGCCTATAGGCAGTCCAAAACTCGTATGGAGGTAGAGAACGATGAAAGACTTAGTAGAAAGAATGGCGAAGGCTCTGGTGGACAGACCTGAAGAGGTTGTAGTTGCAGAGGTTGAAGGCGAAAGGACCACTGTTTTTGAGCTCAGGGTAGCACAAAGCGATCTCGGAAAGGTTATTGGCAAACAAGGTAAAACCGCACGTGCGATGAGAACGATACTAAGTGCATCAGGAACAAAAATAGGTAAACGCTGCGTGCTTGAAATCCTCGAATAAAACCAAATGTGCTCCTTATAGGATTGATAAAGATCTAGATTAAGGGGTGATGGAGATTTAATAACATCTCCTTCTCCCCTTAATCTTTCCCTTGCCAGTCCAACGGTCTCGATATTATGAAATACGACATAATCACAATCTTTCCAGAAATCTTCCATGCGTATCTGAGCGAAAGTATCCTTAAAAGGGCGCTTCAGAAGGGGCTCATTGAAGTAAAAGTCCACAATCTCCGTGATTATACAAAAGATAAACACAGGACTGTTGATGATTATCCATATGGAGGCGGCGCAGGCATGGTTATGAAACCAGAACCCTTTTTTACTGCTGTTGAGGCACTTTATCCTGATGTCACAAAAAGAAGAGTTATTATGCTCAGCCCCGCAGGTAAAAAATTTGACCAGGACATAGCCATGGAACTTTCAAAGGAAAAAAGGCATCTTTTATTTTTGTGTGGAAGGTATGAGGCTATTGATGAAAGGGTAAGAAAAGTCCTGGTAGATGATGAGGTATCAATGGGGGACTATGTACTGACTGGCGGAGAACTGCCTGCTTTAGTTATAATAGACGCCGTTACCAGATTAATACCTGGCGTGCTCGGTGATGAGCATTCTGCTGAGACGGAATCATTTTCGTGGGGAATACTTGACTACCCACATTACACAAGACCCCCTGTGTTCAGGGATCTGGTAGTTCCGGAGATTTTACTTTCCGGAAATCATAAAGATATTTTACGATGGAGGCGAAAAGAGGCACTGCGCCGTACCCTGGAGAGAAGACCCGATCTTCTTGAAAAAAGCAGCCTCAGCGATGACGACTATAGATTAATCAGAGAAATAAAGGAGGAATCACTATGAACTTGATAGGAGCTGTTGAGGAAGGTTTTAAGAAGGATATTACAGATTTTCATGTCGGAGATACTGTAAGGATTTCAGTAAAAGTTGTTGAAGCTGATAAGGAAAGAATCCAACCATTTGAAGGTGTTGTAATTGCCAGGAATGGAAGCGGGACAAAAGAAACTTTTATGGTAAGAAAGATATCATTTGGTATTGGCGTAGAGAGAATTTTCCCTGTTTATTCCCCTGTCATTGATAAGATAGAGGTTTTGAAGAAAGGAAAGGTAAGAAGAGCAAAGTTATATTATTTAAGAGGCAAAAAAGGTAAGGCAGCGAAGATCAAGGAACAAGAAAGGGTATTTGAAGGAAAAGCTGCTGAAATCCAACCGACTGAATAATATTTACCTAAACGTTGCAAAAAGTGAGGCAGACATGCTAAAAAACCTTTTCAAAGCGACAAGATTTTATTGTAATTCACGTGACCGTACTTTTAACGTTCAGTGCATTATGGCACAAGGCTGGCTGGCCGTACTGAAGGGCTATAAGGTGTCGCTGGAAAAGCTTTTTCAACACATCTGCCTCACAAATTGAATAAAAGTATTGCAACTAGTGGGTAAATATTAGTTAACTTTTCTTATCATGGACATTTATCAGTATGACGAATCACTCCGGAAAAAAGGGTTTTTAAGGATAGCTGGAATTGATGAGGCAGGAAGGGGAACACTTGCAGGTCCTGTTGTAGCTGCAGCAGTTGTCCTGAATGAAGGCGTAAAGATAGACAGGCTCAGGGATTCCAAAAAAGTTCCTGAAAAAGAAAGGGAAATCCTATTCTATAAGATTCAAAGTTCCTCTACAGATATAGGCATAGGCATCGTAGGCCCAGAGGAGATTGATAGACTGAATATTTTAAGGGCCACAAGGCTTTCGATGCAGCTTGCAGTAGAAGACCTTTCCACCCCTCCTGATATACTTATCATTGATGCGGTATCCCTTCCATCGATTCCGATAAAACAGCTCTCACCAGTAAAAGGAGAGAGCATAAGCGCTTCGGTTGCCGCTGCCTCGATAATAGCAAAGTTTGTCAGGGACAAAATCATGCTGGATTACCATCGTCAATATCCAGATTATAATTTTAAAAAACATAAAGGTTATTCAACAAGAGAACACCTTGACATGTTACAGGTTTACGGTCCTTGCCCTATTCACAGAAAAACCTTCCATGGGGTAATGTCATTAGAATTGCCATTTTGACTTTTATCTTTATAATCTGAACTATTCCCTCAGTTCCCCACCTATCTTCTCAAGTATATGCCTTACAAGTAAGGCATGAAGCTCTTCAACCTCTTCATCTGTAAGAGTTTTTTCCTTAGACCTGTATACAATACCGAATGCCAGGCTCTTTTTCCCTTCAGGGATACTACTTCCTTTATAAAAGTCAAAAACTGAAATATCTTCTATAAGTTCCGATGGGAAGGTCCTGATAATATCTTTAATCTTAGCAGCAGAAATATTTTCATCAACAACAACAGCGATATCTCGCTCTACACAAGGATATTTAGGGATCTGACTGTACTTTATCAAATCAGAAATAAGTGTTAAGAAAAGATCGAGATTAATTTCGAATAAGACAATCTCGGGCTTCTGTTTTTTCAGGTCAAGTTTTTCCACTATTTCAGGCCCGAGGACTCCAAGATACCCCACGTAAAAGTTTTTAACATATATGCCGCATGCCTGACCGGTATGCAGAAAGGGTTCTGAAGATGTAGAGAATGAATACCCACTTATCTTTAACTCTTCAAACATAGATTCCAGAGCACCTTTTGTGATAAAAAATCCCTGCACATCCTCTTTCCAGAGTGAAGGTGTCTTTTCCCTGTAAAATATGCCTCCAAGCCTTAACTCCTCTAATGGAAGTTGTTTACCGATGTCCTCAAAGACTTTCGATATCTCGAAGAATCTTATATCCTTTATCCCCCTATCCAGATTATATCTCAGGTTTCCAATTAATGACGGAATCAGGGTCGTCCTCAGCAAGCATTCATCCTGACTAAGTGGATTACTTATAGCAATGACTTTTCTTCTCCTGTCAGAATCGGGGATAGCAAGCATATCGAGATTTGACATACTCATAAAGCTGTAATTAATTACCTCAGTAAAACCTGCCTTCCTCATTGCCTCCCTTATTCTGTTAATATTAATTGTTTTTTTATTCAAACGACCTGAAGAAAGAGGACTTCTATGAATCGTTGTTGGAATCATACTGTAGCCGTAGATCCTTGCTATCTCTTCAGCTACATCGCTGTCTCTTTTGATGTCACGTCTGTGTGAAGGAGGATATACAACAAAAACATTTCCTTTATCCTCTGCAGGAATATCAAGCCTCTTCAGGATTTCAAGTATATCAACATTCGAGATGTTTGTTCCTAAAATATTATTTATCCTCTTATACCCTGCCTCTACAGGTTCAGGCACATATTTCACCGGATAAACATCTATTATTTTATGAATCGTTCCACCCGCAATCTCCTTAATCATAAGTGCCGCCCTGGTGAGGGCCTTCCCAAGAAACTCTATATCAGTGCCCCTTTCAAACCTGTAAGAAGACTCGCTCACGAGATTCAGTTTCTTTGATGTCCTCCTGATCGAGAAAGGCTCAAAATACGCACTTTCAAGAAATATATTTTTGGTCTTATCAGAAACCTCTGTCTCCAACCCACCCATGACTCCTGCAATTGCAATTGGCTTTATGCTGTCCCATATAAGCAGTGCATCCTCATGCAATTCCCTCTTGATGCCATCAAGTGTTACAATTTTGTTATTAGTGCCTGCAGTGGATATCCTTATCTTTTTACTATTAATTTTATCAGCATCAAATGCATGAAGTGGGTGTCCAAACTCTAAAAGCACATAATTTGTAATATCAACAACATTATTTATTGCCCTTATGCCGCACTTTTCAAGCCGTGACTTAATCCATTCAGGAGAATCAGAAATCTTTATATCCTTTATCAATCGGCCTGCATATCTGTTGCAGAGTTCAGGGCTCAAAATCTCAATGGAAAAATTAGAAACGGGCTGTTCATCCTTAATCTCATGTGCAGGTATTTTCAGAGGAGTCCTAAAGGCTGCAGATAATTCTCTTGCTATGCCTATTATACTCAGACAATCAGGCCTGTTAGGTGTAACATTAACCTCAAAAACAGTATCGCCTTGTATAGACTCTGCTCCCTCAACCTCAAGGCCGATCATGGTAAGCCTCTCAGCCGCATCTTCAGGTGTTGCAGTAATATCAACAAATTCTTTTAACCATTCATATGGTATACGCATGGACTTTATTATATATTTGCTAAACAAGGATTGACAAGCAGTATCAGGTGCTATTTTAAAACCGCAGGATAGCAAGTCTTGGCTGGTTGATACAGGCTTTTTTATAGCACCGAAATTCTTTTGTCTTTATAGGGTTGAGGCCAGTTGTATGTATTAATAAGCCATATAAGATGCTCTAAAAGCATGGGCTGATTTAGTATGTTTAGTTCCTCATCAAAAAGGATACCTATAAGATAAGTATTTTTAAATTTTGACTGCCAGCCAATTTTACCCGTTGTAATATCTTCGCATGTTTTGCCGTCCCTATTTATAAAAGTGATCTTTATCCTTACCTTCTTGCCTTTCCCTATAGGAGTGGGCGAATATAACCCAATACCTGAAAACGAGATGTTGGCTATGGTTGCATTAACAACGATCTTCTCTTTTGGAACTGTAACTGTAGCGTTACCAAAAAACTGGTATCTGTACCACTTCCGTGTATCGATAAAACCTCTTTTCTTTCTTCTCATTGCAACTTGTACCCCATATCATTCCTTACCAATATCCTTTCTATATCGAATACCTTCAAAATAGATTTGTTCTATACTCCTATAAGCAACATCTCTTGCCTCTTGTAAGTTCTTACCCCGGCCAACTACATGAAGAACCCTGCCACCATCTGTAACCAGGCCTTTCTTCTCTGAATTACTCACACCGGCAAAAAATATTTTACAATAAGGATCTTGAATCCTTTCAATCCCAGAAATAGGATGCCCTTTCCCATAGCGTGCAGGATAACCAGAATACCAGCCCTTGCTTTTACCATTCTTTACCTGTCGTGTCCTGCCTGCAGCAGCCACTACATCACAGAAATATTCATAGCTCCATTCTACCTTTTTTTCACTAAGAACTCCATTAATTATCTGAAAGCTTATATCATTCAGCGGCGTCTTCAATCGTGGAAGGATCACCTCAGCCTCTGGATCACCGAGGCGGACATTTACCTCTAAGAGATAAGGGGTTTTTTCAACCAGCATCAGCCCTAAATAAAGTATCCCTTTATATGGAATACCCTCCATATCTCTAAATCCTCTGATCAAAGGCATAGCAACCTTCTCAGAAACAAGATTGGTAAGCTTTTCTCCTTCGAGGCGGTGAGGAGAGTATGCACCCATCCCTCCGGTATTTAAACCTTCATCATTATCATAGGCCCTTTTGTAATCCTGGGCAACCGGCATCGGCGCTATTGCTTCACCATCAGTAAAAAAGAAAAATGATATCTCTATTCCATAAAGTCTTTTTTCAATTACCACCTTTTGACCGGCCTCACCAAAAATCTTTTCCACCATTAACTGATTAATAGCTTTACAGGCTTCTTTACTATCTGAACAAACGATTGACCCTTTCCCCTGTGCTAAACCATCAGCCTTGACAACAACTGGGTATTTTACATTTTCAACATAATCCTTTGCATCCGAAGGGTTATCAAATATCTCGAACTCAGCCACTGGTACCCCTATCTCTCTGCACAGCAATTTTGTATATGCCTTGCTTCCCTCAAGAATACTGGCCCTCTTTGTCGGGCCAACAACAGGTATCTTCTCCTCTGTAAAAAGGTCAACAATACCGTTTGTCAAAAAACTTTCAGGACCAATAAAGACGAGGTCAACCTTTTCTCGCTTTGCAAGTTCCAGAATCCCTTCGTTTGTCCTCGCATTTTCGCATCTGATCTCCCGAGCAATGCCAGCATTCCCGGGTGTACAGATCACCTCCTTTACCCCAGGATCATTCTTAAACTGCCATGCTATGGCATGACCTCGGCCTCCACTGTCAACTACAAGAACATTCACCTATTTCTTAAACCTTTCTTCATATTTATCAAAATGGCTGAAATCGTCTATTAATTTATTTGTGGTCAAATTATCTCTAAGGCCGAAGACCCACAGCCACATGAATTTGGAATACTCATCTAAAACCCTTGCCCTGTCTCTTCTCCTCTCCCACCATTCATCAAAACTGAACCAGCTTTTTTCTGCAGGCGCACTTATTATCATTATTTTATCACCCATAATCTTTCTGAATATCTTGGTTGCTCTCCTGCTGTGATAAGGAGATGTGACAAGGATACAAGACCTGTAACCATATTTATTTAATATCTGCTTTGTAAATATTACGTCTTCTTCTGCGGTTCTTGATTTATCCTCAAGTAAAATGGCATTCTTTGGCACTCCGAGGGATATCGCTTGTTCTTTCATAAGAGACGCCCATGTGTATTTCCAGACAAGCGGGCCTCCAGCTAATATTATCCTGTCCTTTCTTGCCCATCCTTCCTTGAAGATTTTAACACCATATTCAACCCGCTCTGTTTCTTCCCCTGCCAGTACGACTATAACATCGGCTGGTTTCATCTCATCCTTGTAATATAAGTACTTACCTGCCTTTTCTAAAATAAAACCATGACCGATGTATAGAAGGACTGCAATGAGAGCAAAAACAATTAATATCTTAAGAAATCTAAACATTATCTATATCTATTTCAGGTTTGATTGACAATTGTTGACTGCTTTGATGGATTTATCACCCATATATTCCCGAATTCCCTTTCCTGATATGCATTGGCAAGGCCGAGCCTTATCAGCTCAAGAAGTGCGATGAATGTGACTATTAGCTGAATCCTTGTTGTAACTTCTTGTTGTGAGTCGTTTCCTACTTTAAAAATCTCCTCAAATCTGACGGTCTCCTGACCTTCGAGTATCTCCATTATTATAGACATCCTGTCCTTTATAGTCAGGATTTCTTTTGTAATAGAACCAACATCTGGTGGAGCTTTATCAAGTATCTTTTTAAATGCCTCAAGGAGATCAAAAAGATTAATGTCAAAAAGGTAAAGCTCTCCCTCATCTGCCTCACCTGATATGGGTTCTTTGCTAAAAACCTTCATCCACTCCTCTTCTCTCTTCCTGAGGCTGAGCGCTGCTTCTTTAAATGTCTGATATTCGAGCAGCCTCTGAACAAGCTCAAGTCTAGGGTCTTCCTGTTCCTCTGAAGGTGCTTCTTCATCAGGCGGGAGTAACATCCTCGATTTGATATGGATAAGGGTTGCAACCATAATAAGAAATTCCCCTGCTATTTCAAGATTGAGTTCTTTCATCATTTCAATATATTGAAGGTACTGGCTTGTAATTAAGGCAATGGGTATGTCATAGATGTCAATCTTGTTTTCTTTGATCAGGTGTAAGAGGAGATCAAAAGGCCCTTCAAATACAGGGATCTTTATGTTGTAAATTTCTTCCATTAAAACTGCTTTAAAAACCGCATATCGTTCTCAAAGAATAGCCTTATATCATCTATCGAATATTTGAGCATAGCCATCCTCTCTATACCCATTCCAAAGGCAAATCCCGAATAGATTTCGGGATTATATCCAACCATTTCAAAAACCCTTGGATTTATCATACCCGCACCCAATATCTCAAGCCATCCTGTGTTCTTACACACTCTGCATCCTTTCCCAGAACAGAAGATACACCCTATATCCACCTCAGCGCTCGGTTCTGTAAATGGGAAAAAACTCGGCCTGAATCTCACAGGGGTCTCAGCACTAAAAAAACTGTGGATAAACGATTCAAGTAGCCCTTTGAGGTCGCTGAAGGCAACATCTGTATCAACCATGAATCCCTCTACCTGGTGGAACATCGGGGTATGAGATATATCTGCATCGCACCTGTAAACCTTACCCGGAGCAATAATCTTTAAAGGTGGTTTCCTTTTTTCCATAACCCTTATCTGAACAGGCGAGGTATGAGTCCTGAGGACAATATCTTCAGAAATATAAAATGTATCCTGCATCTCTCTCGCAGGGTGGTCCTTCGGCATGTTTAATGCCTCAAAATTATAATAGTCGAGTTCAACGTCAGGGCCTTCTTCAACCTCGAAACCCATTGAAACAAATATTACTGTTATTTCAGAAAGTACCTTATTGATAGGGTGCTCCCTGCCAAATGGTGTAAACTTCCCTGGCAGGGTTATATCTACAGCCTCTGAAACGATACGCTTTTTATGTTCTTCTTTTTTAAGAAGAGACTCTATCCTGTTTATTTCTTCTTCGATATAAACTTTAACTTCGTTAACTACCTTGCCGTATGCTGGTCTTAACTCTGGAGAGATTGTGGAAAGAGCCTTGAGTTTTGATGTAATAAGTCCCTTTTTACCTAAATATTTTATCCTTAGCTGCTGGAGTTTAGCCACAGATGTGGCTGATTTCGATTCTTTTAGAAATGAATTTTTTAGAGAAAGGGTATCCTCCACTTCTTATTTCAATTTTTCACTTTCTCTACGAGTTGACTGAAAGCAGAAGGATCATTGTAGGCCATATCTGCAAGTGCCTTCCTGTTTAATGCTATGTTTGCCTTTTTCAGCCTTAACATAAACTGGCTGTAACTCAGCCCAAGTGCACGTGCAGCAGCATTTATCCTGACAATCCAGAGAGACCGGAATTCACGCTTCTTTACCTTTCGATCCTTATATGCATATTGCAATGCCTTATCAACAGCTTCTGTAGCAACTCTGTAAAGGCGGCTTTTAGCTCCGTAATAACCCGTTGCCTTCTCTAATATCTTTTTCCTTCTTCGCCTTGTCTTGAATCCACCCTTTGCCCTCGGCATCTATTCCTCCTCAATTCATGATACATGATACATGATTCATGATAACTCTCGGACTATTTATCTTGTATCCTGTATCTTGCATCGTGTATCTTCTACATATATGGTAACAGTCTTTTAATATTAACACATTCACTATCAGAAACTAAAGACGCTGTTCTGAGCCTTCTCGTCCTTTTTGCAGATTTACCTGTCAGAAGATGGCCCTTATAACCACTCCACCTTTTTATCTTACCTGTACCTGTTACCTTAAATCTCTTTGCCGCCCCCCTGTGAGTCTTAAGCTTTGGCATCTTATCCTCCTAATAAACTGTTCTTACTTCTTATTTATTTTGGTGCAATGACCATTGTTATGCGATTACCTTCAAGCCTCGGCGCCTGTTCAAGGTTAAACTTTCCGGTAAGTAACTGGGTTATTCTCCCGAATACCTTCATCCCGAGTTCTCGTCTGACAATCTCCCTGCCTTTAAAAAACATCGTTACCTTTGCCTTGTTACCATCGTCAAGAAAACGTCTGATATTTTTCACCTTCAGCCCAAGGTCATGTTCTGTTATTTGAGGCCTGATCTTAACCTCTTTAATATCAATTGTCTTTCTCTGAGTCTGTCTCTTGCTTATTTGGTACCTGTATTTCCCGAAATCGAGTATCTTGCAAACCGGTGGAATAACATTTGATGCTACTTCTATAAGATCAAGTCCTCTCTCGCCAGCAATCCTTAATGCATCACCTATTGGCACAACACTGAGCTGTTTTCCATCGACATCTATGAGCCTGACCTCCTTAGCCCTTATCTGTTCGTTGACCCTTATATCTTTGCTTATACTTTCACCTCCTGAATCTAAAATATCTATACAAAGTAATTTAAATTATACAATTAAAACTAAAAAAAACTAAATTCAAATTTTCAAACTCTTATTACTTATCTTGTTTTTTATTGTTTCGATAAACTCATCTATCGTAAATGGGCCAATGTTTTCGCCTGAGCGTTTTCTAACAGTAACCTTTTTTTCTGAAACTTCTTTATCCCCTGTTATAATCAAAAATGGTACCTTTCTTACAGTGGCGCTCCTGATCTTATAGCCAATCTTTTCGTTATCAATATTTAACTCAGTCCTTATTCCCTCTGATCTTAACTTTTCTGATAATGCAATCGCATAATCCGCATGTCTCTCTGCGATTGTAAGAACCTCAACCTGCACAGGTGCAAGCCATAAAGGAAATGCCCCTGCATAATGCTCTATCAGTATCCCGAAAAACCTTTCCAAAGAGCCCATCAATGCCCTGTGTATCATTATTGGTCTGTGTTCTTTACCATCGCTTCCTTTGTAAGTCATATCGAACCTTTCCGGGTTATTGAAATCAACCTGAATTGTGCTGCACTGCCATGGCCTATTAAGTGAATCCTTTACCTTAATGTCTATTTTGGGACCATAAAAAACACCCTCACCTATGTCTATCTCATAAGAAAGCCCTTTTAACTCAAGTGCCCTTTTAAGGGCATTGGTTGACCTTTCCCAGTTCTCAAGGCTTCCAACATATTTTTCAGGCCTCGTTGAAAGGTAAACATCATAGTGCTCAAAACCAAATATCCTCAATATGAAAAGGGTAAAGTCAAGGACTCTCAATATCTCATCCTCTATCTGATCTTCTCTGCAGAATATATGTGCATCATCCTGTGTAAAACCCCTGACACGTAAAAGGCCGTGCAGGACACCAGAACGTTCGTATCTGTAAACCGTTCCTAACTCAGCATATCTTATTGGAAGGTTCTTGTAACTCCTTAGTGAAGTTTTATATACATGAATATGGAAAGGACAATTCATAGGCCTAAGCTCGTAATCTATCCCTTCAATCTCCATAGGGGAATACATATTCTCCCTGTAAAAATCGAGATGTCCACTCTTCTGCCAGAGATTGAGTTTAGCTATATGCGGTGTATAAAGAATTTTGTAACCTGCCTTATAGTGCTCATTTAGCCAGAAATCTTCTATTACCCTTCTTATCAATGCACCGTTTGGGTGCCAGATGATAAGTCCAGCCCCTATTTCTTCGCCGATGCTGAACAGGTCAAGCTCCTTACCAAGCCTCCTGTGGTCCCTCTTCTTAACCTCCTCAAGATAATCAAGATATTTTTTTAAATCCTTTTCCTCTGTAAAGGCTGTACCATAAATCCTCTGGAGCATCTTATTCTTCTCATTTCCGCGCCAGTATGCACCTGCAATACTCAAGAGTTTAAAAGCAGAAACCTGGCCTGTAGAGCCAATATGCGGTCCCCTGCACAGGTCTACAAATCCACCTTCTTCGTACAGGGAAACCTCTTCGTCTGTTATCTCTTCAAGAAGTTCGACCTTATAATCCTCACCTTTCTTTTTAAAGAGCTCGATTGCATTTTCTTTTGAAACAATCTTGCGCACAAATGGATTGTCCTGTTTTATTACCTCTGACATCTTTTTTTCTATCGAAGAAAGGTCTTCTGGTGTAAAAGCCCTGTCTATATCAAAATCATAATAAAAACCTTCATCTATAGCAGGGCCTATAGCAAGTTTTGCATCAGGAAAGAGTTCCTTCACAGCATGGGCCATTATGTGGGATGTGCTGTGTCTGTAAATCTCTCTGTCCTCTTTAGAATCAAAATTGATATTCTTAATCTAAAAACCTCCTGAAAAAAATTGTACAGATAGCCTTTATAATACACAATTTTATTTTTATACTTCAATGTAGTTTTAACTCAAAAATAAGTCATTGAAATGTTCTATAATATAACATGGCCGTACTCGAGATAAAAAAATATCCAGAAAAGATTCTAAAACAAAAGGCTGCTTTTATAAACAATATAGACGCCCATATTCAGCATCTTATAGATGATATGATAGAGACAATGTATTCTGCAAGAGGTGTAGGGCTTGCAGCTAATCAGGTGGGTATTCCGAAGAGATTATGTGTAATAGATGTAAGTTTGAAAGAAGACAAGAAACCACTTATAGCCTTGATAAATCCCTTGATTATTGAAAAAGAAGGCACAGTTGAGGCTGAAGAGGGATGTCTGAGCATTCCTGGGTATATGACAAATATAAAAAGGGCTGAGAGGGTCTATGCTAGGGGGCTTAATAGAGAAGGTAAGCCTGTGGAGATAGAAGGTACAGGTCTTCTTGCCAGGGCACTCCAGCATGAAATAGACCACCTCGACGGACTTCTTATTATAGATAGGATGAGCCCCATTAAAAGAGAATTTTTTAAGAGAAGGTACAAAAAGTTCGTAAAGGAGATGAAAAGCGGCAGATGATGGCCTTGACGAAATATTGGAATATGTGGATTAGGCTAAAATAACAATAATCAAATTACAATATCCAAATATACACAACGACTTAAATCGTCTGTCATTGCGAGGAGCGGAGCGACGTGGCAATCTCAATTACTTAAAGAGAGATTGCTTCGCTTCGCTCGCAATGACGAATGAAGTTTTGTCGCTATGTATAATATCATTTGACATAAATCCATAATAAGGGCAAGTTAGGAAAGTTTACATGCATATAGTATTCTTCGGTACACCATCATTTGCTGTTCCATCACTCACTGCACTTCTTCAATCAGGGGAAGAGGTCATTGCAGTTGTCACACAGCCTGACAAAAGAAAAGGAAGAGGTCGTGTATCTTCCCCTTCACCAGTTAAAGAACTTGCTATTGATAGAGAAATCAAGGTTTTACACCCAGTTAATATAAAAGACTCTTTATTTCTAAACGGACTTTCTAAAATAATGCCTGAAATAATTGTTGTAGTTGCATATGGAAAGATATTGCCTGTACAAATCCTCAGGCTTCCTTTATATGGCTGTATAAATGTACATGCCTCGCTGCTACCGAAATATAGGGGAGCAGCTCCAATCCAGTGGGCAATAATTAATGGTGAAAAGAAGACAGGTATAACTACGATGCTTATGGATGAAGGGCTTGATACAGGTGATATCCTGTTACAGGAAGAGACAGAAATATCTTCTGATGATAATGCAGAGACCCTTAGTAAGAGACTTGCAGAGATAGGTGCATCTTTATTGATTAAGACTATAAAAGGCATAAAAGATGACTCTATTAAGCCAATCCCTCAGAAAGGGGCTACAAGTTATGCTCCTCCTCTCAAAAAAGAGGACGGAAAACTTAACTGGTCAAAAACCGCATCAGAGATATTCAACTTTGTCCGTGGTATGTATCCATGGCCATGTGCCTATTGTTATTTAAATAAAGAAAGGATTAAAATTACCAAGGTAAAGGTGCTTGAAGGCTCTGGTATGCCTCGCAGGGTAGAGAAAGCAGGCAAAGAACTTACCGTCGGCACTGGTAGAGGATTAATCTCGATAATTGAACTTCAGCCAGAGGGTAAAATACCAATGCTTGCTAAAGCCTTCCTCCAGGGAAGACAATTAAAAGAAGGAGCCTTTTTTGATGAGCCGCAGATGGATTAGAGGTCTTACTGTCAAAATTTTATATCCTTTACTTATGCTCGCGGGCTCTTTCGCGAAAAACAAAAAGGAGGCCTATCAGAGGTTAATTATTAACCTGAATAATAAACTTGTTAAAAGAGAAAGGTCTAAGACAAAAAAGATACTGCTCCTATTGCCGCACTGCCTCCAGATAGACGAATGCACTATCAGGCTTACATATAATATCTATAACTGTAAAGGATGCGGCAGATGTGAGATTAAAGACCTGATCCAGATTGCCGACGAAAATCATTTAAACCTTTTTGTTGCAACAGGGGGGTCTCTTGCAAGGAGGATTGTGAATGAGGTAAAACCAGAGGCGGTAGTTGCCGTTGCATGTGAAAACGACCTGAGCAGCGGAATAGTTGATACATATCCACTTCCAATATTGGGAATAACAAACGAACGTCCATTCGGACCATGCCTTAACACCAGAGTTGACTTAGAGAAGGTCAAAAAGGCAATAGAGTTTTTTGGTAAGAGCCCTCACCACTAAAACCTTAATGAGGTCTTGAAAAATGAATGCAATAGAAGGTAAGAGGAAAACCTCCCAGGGTGAATATTTGCATAAAGAAATAAGTAATTTAATAAGGTTTCCTCTTTATATGCTCCTATTCATATTACTCGGGCTCGTCTTCGGTTATCTTACCTTCAAGGTTCTGAGTTTCAGCCGTACAGTCGAGGTACCTGACCTTTACGGAAAAAGCCCTTTGGAATCAAACAAGCTGCTCACAAGGAATGGGCTCTATCTCAAGATTGAAGGTGAAGATTATGATTCTACTGTTCCAGTGGGAAATATAGTCAGACAGGATGTCCCGGCAGGAAATAAGGTTAAAGAACGAAGAGGCATAAAGGTCATCATCAGTAAAGGACCGAGGGTAAAGTCAGTTCCTATGCTCGTCAACGAAACATTATTAAATGCTGAATCCATACTGCTTCAGAAAGGATTGAAGATAGCAAAGGTAATAATGGTACATTCAGATATAGTTGAAAAGGACAAAATTGTAGCTCAAAAACCCGGACCTGATGAGCAGGTGAGTGACCATATTACAGTGCTTGTTAGTCTCGGCCCTTATGATATAATTTATCACTGCCCTGATTTCAAGGGTATGTCTTTTGAACAAGCAAAAGAAATTATAAAAAAGCTGAATCTGAAAATAGAGACTGAAGATTCAGGAGAAAAAATAGAAACACAAAAACCAGAACCAGGCAGATGGGTAAAGGCTGGAGATACAATTCACTTGAAGCTGTTTTGAAAACTACGAAACAATCATCAAACAATTTAGAGAAATCGTTGGAAATAGATAATATTCTTTACCATGCAGAAAAACTAAGAGAAAAATCTTTTTACCCAGAATCTCTCAGACTGTTTAAAAAAGCATTGAAGGGATACACTAAGATTTGTGACCGGGATGGAATTTTTCACTGTACGCTTTCTTTGGGTGATACTTACAGGATGGTGGGCAATTTTGACCTTGCTTCAAAAAGCTATGCGAATACAATCGAACTTGCTAAAAAAATAAAGGACTCGATTAAGGCTGCTGACGCAAAGGTTGGTTTGGGTCTTTCATTAAGGGCAGAGGGAAAGTGGAAGGAAGCCATAAAACTCATCCGTAAATCAAGGAAGACATACCAGAGAAAAGGCGATAAACAGGGCATTGCCTTTACGCTATGGGCGGAGGCAGGAGCCTTAAGGATAAAGGGAAACATCATAGGCGCAATCAAAATGTTCAAAAAATCCTATAAGATATTTAAATCTCTTAAAGACATCCAGGGTGCCGGTTACTGTCTGTGCGGTCTCGGCGGTACATCCCGTATCGCAGGGCGATTTAGAGATTCCCTCAAGTACTATACTTCTGCACACAGATTATTTTCCGATATTAAAGATATATTTGGAACAGCTTATTCCTATTGCGGCATAGGAAATGCGCACAGAATGCGAAAGGATTATAAAAGTGCCCTTGCTAATTTCGCAAAGGCAATCAGACTATATAAAAGGATCGGTGACAGGGTGAGCTACTCTTATACCCTGTGGAGTCTCGGGACAACATATAAGATGATAGGAAACCTCAACAAGGCACGCGACAACTTCATAAAGGCGATGCTGCTCTTTAAGAAGACAAAAGATCCAAGGGGTATGATTTACTGCAGGCTTGGACTCGGGGAGATAGCCCTCCTCAAAGGTAAGAAGGCCGTAGCAAGGAGGCACTTCTTAGCATCCTTACACGGGTCAATGAAAAATAGTTTTGCTATAGAGGGGTGCCACGCAACGACAATCTTATCATTCATGAATGGAAAAATAGATAATACATGTTATAATCGACCTGGATTAAAACTCAGGTTTCAAGGATTACCTTTTAATATCCCATGAGCGTCTTGAATATACCCAACACTTTAACAATAGCAAGGATAGTTATCATCCCTGTATTTATAACTTCAATAATATACAAACGCTATGACTATTCCCTTTATCTATTCATAATCGCCGCATTTACAGATATATTTGATGGTCTCTTTGCCCGTCTTAAAAACCAGAAGACCGCACTGGGCACATTTCTCGACCCACTGGCAGATAAATTCCTGCTCGTAACAACATTTATTATTTTATCCACTTATGATTTGATGCCCAAATGGCTTACAATAACGGTTATAAGCAGGGACATTATTTTAATTACCGGCTGGTTTATACTTTATCTCATTACCGATACATCAAAGGTTGAACCGACAGTGCTTGGCAAGGCGACAATATGGATGCAAAGTATTCTCGTGGCGTATGTCCTCATACATATCAATCTACCTTCCTTGCCGGATTTACCCCCCCTGCTTTTATGGGTAACTGCGGGGATTACAATACTTTCTGGACTTCACTATATTTACAGAGGATTGAAACTAACACATGCAGGCTGAACATGGCATAAAGATAGATAATATTTATCCCGGCAGTCTGGCCGAAAAATCAGGTTTTCTTCCCGGCGATATACTCCTCTCTATAAATTCACATAAACTTCGCGACCCTATTGATTTCATATTTTACAGCAGTGAGGACAACATCAAGATAGAAGTAAAGCGGGGTGGGAAAAATATTAATATCCTTGTAGTCCGGAAGGATTGTGAGGAATTTGGTATAGATTTTAAACCTTTTAAGGTCATGACTTGCAAAAACAACTGTATATTCTGTTTTGTCAAACAGCTTCCAAAAGGCCTCAGGAAAACACTTTACATAAAAGATGAAGACTACAGGATGTCCTTCCTGTACGGAAATTATATCACCCTTTCTAATATGACCAAAGAAGACAGAAGGCGTATTATTGAGCAGAAGTTAAGTCCACTATATATTTCCGTTCATTCAACAAACAGGGCTTTAAGGAATAGGCTGCTTGGAAATACAAAGTCTCCAGATATCCTTAAAGAACTCAAATTCTTTGCTGACAACAAGATAAGGTTTAATTTACAGATTGTCCTATGTCCAGGTTACAATGATGGGGAAGAACTGCAGCAAACTCTCAGTGATCTTTACAGGTTTTATCCTTATGTGCTTTCCATTGCAGTCGTCCCAGTTGGTCTGACCATATACAAGAAACATAGCATTCGACCTGTTGAAAAGACAGATGCAGAACACGCAATAAACATCATAGAATCATTTCGAAAGAGGTTTAGGAAGAAACATGGCAACTCTGTCGTATATGCGGCAGACGAGCTATATTTAAAGGCAGAACGTCCATTCCCTCCACTCAGGGAATATGGAGATCTGCATCAGATAGAAAATGGTGTTGGGATGGTCCCACTTTTTATGAATCAGGTAAAAAAGCTCAAACTCACTAAGACGTTACAGGTTAAAAAGAAATTCCTTACCTTTACTGGAACATCATTCTACCCCTTTTTAAAAAAGTTTATAGAAAGACTCTCTGAGAAAGAAAACCTTAAGCTTATTGATGTGGTACCTGTTGAAAACAAGTTTTTTGGCACATCTATTACAGTTGCAGGACTGCTAATAGGGAGGGATGTAATAAAAGCAGTATTGGATAGAATAGAGGGGCATGAAACTATACTTATACCTGATGTAGTCCTCAATGAAGAAAATAGATTTCTGGATGATATCACTTTAAATGACATAGAAGAGGCACTCGGTATTCCTGCAAGAAAGATCAAATCAACACCAGAGGGACTTATAAAAGGAATTATCGAAGATGGATAAATATCCTCCAATATAGCAAAAATATTGACAGACCGAACCTTTAATGATAAGATTTTAGCATGAGATATATCCTGATAGTATTTTGTTTTGTCCTGTTTATTTTTACTGCTGCTTATGCAGATATATATAAGTATGTAGATGAAAACGGCGTGGTCTGCTATACAGACGCACCTTTTGGCAAGAATGCAAAAAGGGTTATAAAAGACAACACGAATTCAACCCCAACTCAGAAGCCTGCCAAAATAGAGTTCAAAAACACGGATGGTTATCACCACATCGTGCATGAGAAGTCAAGAGAATACAATATGGATCCATCTCTTATTAAGGCTGTTATAAAGACAGAGTCTAACTGGAACAGCAGGGCTATTTCGAGAAAAGGGGCAATGGGTCTTATGCAGCTCATGCCCACAACAGCAAGCGAGATGAATGTGCGTAATCCGTTTAACCCCGAAGAGAATATCGAAGGTGGTACAAGATATCTGAAATATCTCCTCGAACGTTTTAACGGAGATCTGACCCTTGCACTTGCTGCTTATAATGCAGGCCCAAAGACCGTTGAGAGGTTTGGTTTAGTCCCTCCAATTACAGAAACAAGACAGTATGTCAGCAAAGTCCTCTCTCTTTATAATGGCAAGATGACATATCCTTTAACAGGAAAGGATTCAGCTAAAAAAGAGAACAGACGGGAACCGATTTATAAAATTGTCATGAAAGACGGTACTGTCCTTTTCACAAATTCCACTCTTTTTTTAAAGAATCCTGTCAGGTTCTGAATGACTCTTGATGAAGCCTTTCTCCGGGAAGAGATCCTGAAGCTAAAAAATCAAAGGCGTGCAATTATACTTGCCCATAACTACCAGAGGGATGAGGTTCAAGAAATAGCTGACTTTGTGGGCGATTCGCTTGAACTCTCAAGAACCGCATCTGCCATAGATTGTGACGTTATAGTATTTGCAGGTGTCAATTTCATGGCAGAAAGTGCTTCAATTCTTTCACCTGATAAGACAGTCCTCCTTACAGAGATTGGTGCAACCTGTCCGATGGCTGATATGATTCATGTAGATTCACCGAGGTGGGAAAGAAAAAGCTTCCCAGGATTTAATAATCCACCTCCTTTCATATACCCGGTTGAATTTACACTGAGAGATATAAAGGCACAGTATCCGGGCACGCCCGTTGTGACTTATGTGAATACAACTGCTGATGTAAAGGCAGAAAGTGATATATGCTGTACATCTGCCAATGTTGTTAAGGTTATTGAGTCTTTGCCTGATGAAAGGGTAATATGCATACCTGACAGAAACCTATCCATGTGGGCTCAGCGGAATACAAAAAAACAGGTTATTGCATGGGACGGCTTTTGCCATGTGCATGAAAGGGTAAGACCGGCAGATGTAAAAAAGGCAAAGGCAGAACATCCCAAAGCCATTTTAATGGCCCATCCGGAATGCAGGCTTGATGTACTCGAAATGGCAGATCATGTAACGAGCACCTCCGGGATGTTGAGATTTGCAAAGGCATCCTCTGAGAAAGAGTTTATAGTAGGCACTGAGATAGGCCTTATGTACCGATTGAAAAAAGAAAACCCTGATAAGGTATTCTATCCATTAAGAAAAGACATGATATGCCCGAATATGAAAAAGACCACACTCAAGAGCGTGCTGATAGCTTTGAAAGAAAACAAGTATATTATTAAGGTGCCTGAAGAAATAAGGGTTCCTGCAAAGAGGTCGCTTGAGAGAATGCTTGATGTAAGATAAATATACTGCCATGGAATTTTTTTACAGAATTGCTGAAAGACGAATTATAGAAGCCATAGCAAATGGTGAGTTTGACAACCTTGAAGGAAAAGGAAGGCCCATCAATTTTGAGGATGAGACATGGGTTCCTGAGGATCTAAGAATGGCTTACAGGATTTTAAAAAATGCCGGCTGTATACCACCCGAGCTTGAGTTTAGAAACGAAGTGGTAAATATGTGTTCACTGATGAACACAATCGATGATGATAAAGAAAGGATTAAGAAGCTCAGAGAGCTAAATTTCAAACTTTTAAAACTTAATCTAACACGTAAAAAACCCTTAAACTTCGAGGATTTT
>PEUB01000105.1 GCA_002780895.1 Nitrospirae bacterium CG02_land_8_20_14_3_00_41_53 | reverse complement strand
CTAAGGCACTTAATAAAGAAATAGAAACCTCTATTGATCTCGCTAAGGAATTAGAGGTAAAACAGCTCATAGAGGGTATTAAAAATAACTTCCAGGCCATATTTGATTGTATAGAGGATGGGATAACCGTCATAAACAGGGAGTACGAGATAATCAGGGTCAATAAGGCGATTCTCAATATATTCGGGAAAAGGGATTTTTCAGAGATTCTGGGTAGAAAATGTTTTAACGAGTACTACCAGCGTAATGCGATCTGTGATAACTGCCCGGCAGAAAAGACCTTTGAGGAAGGCATGCCGAGCCAGCGCACTAAAATCGGCAGGGAGATAGGCAAAAGAAAGACTATATTGAATGAATCTACCTTTCCTATAAAGGGTGAGGATAACAATGTTATTCAGGTAATTGAATATATTAAAGATATCACCGATGTGGTTGAATTAGAAGACCAATTACTTTATTCAGAGCGATTAGCCGGGGTCGGGAAATTGGCCGCCGGGATAGCCCATGAGATACGAAACCCTCTAAGCAATATCAAGGCTGCAGCGCAACTCTGTCTCAAAAAATACGAACTTGATAAAAAGATAAGAAAGCATCTTAAGATTATATTAAAGAGCTCTGAGAAGGTGAACAAGGTTACCAGAGATTTACTCAATCTTGCAAAGCCACGCGACGTCTCTTTTAAGATAGGCTCTGCTGATAAGGTTATTAACAGTACATGTGATCTTGTTAATGCGAGATGTTTAAAACAGCATGTGCGTCTCACTAAGAGACTTCAGAGGGGACTGCCTAAAATTTTTCTGGATGAAAAACTCCTCGAAGAAACATTTCTGAATTTTATACTAAATGCCCTGGATGCTATGCCAAAGGGTGGAAGGCTCACTATCACTGCCTATTACGACCATGATGCTGAAGAGATTTTAATAAGTTTTGTTGATTCAGGCTGCGGGATTTCAGAGGATAATCTCAACAGGATATTCGACCCCTTCTTTACCACGAAAAGAGAGGGGACAGGATTGGGGCTTTCTTTAGCACTGCAGATTATCGAGCTTCACAAAGGGAAGATTCATATAGAAAGTAAACCTGATTATGGCACAGAGGTAACGGTCAGATTACCAGTGTATAGAGAAAGGGTTTCAGAAGATGGACCCCGTTAAACCACTCGATAAAATCCTGATAGTTGATGATGATGAGGATACGCTGCAGCTCCTTTCGGATATTATAAGGTCAGAGGGATACGAGGTTATTACTGCAGGCGATGGCAGAAAGGCGCTTAAAGAAGTCAGGGCGCACTCACCTGATGTGGTCTTATTAGATATCAAGCTCCCGGAAATGGATGGGATGAAGGTTCTGGAGAAGATTAAAAAAATAGACAAAAATTTGATTGTAATCATGCTTACAGCCTATGGAGAAACTAAAAGGGTGGTTCAGGCTATGAAGTTGGGCGCATTTGATTATATCACCAAGCCTTTTGATAATGAAGAGATAATGCTGAATATAAAAAAGGCGCTTGAGAGCCGGTCTCTCCGCATAGAGGTTGAGGATTTAAGAAGGAGATTAGAGGAAAAGACTACTATCACACAATTTGTAGGTGAAGGCCCTCACATAAAAGCTATCCTAAATCAGGTCAAGATAGTTGCCCCTACAAATTTAACAGTGATTATCCAGGGCGAAAGCGGCACAGGGAAAGAGCTTATTGCCAGGATGATTCATCAGGAAAGTCCACGGCATGATAAACCCTTCATTACAGTAGATTGCGGGACACTCCCTGAAAACCTTGTTGAAAGTGAACTCTTCGGGTATGAGAGAGGCGCCTTTACAGGAGCTGATAAGAGAAAGGGGGGGAAATTTGAAGCAGCCAATGAGGGAATCTTATTCCTGGATGAGATAACCAATCTCCCTCAGTCCCTTCAGGCAAAACTCTTAAGGGTAATTCAGGAGCGCAAGGTCCAGCATCTGGGCGGCACAAAAGAGATTAAGATAGATGTCAGGATAATTGCTGCTACGAACACATTCCTATCCAATGAGATTAAAAAAGGTAGATTCAGGGATGACCTTTACCATCGGCTTAATGAGTTTAATATTAATCTTCCACTTCTTAGAGAAAGACAAGAGGACATACCTTTATTAGCGAGATATTTCTTAGAGGAAGCAAATCAAGAGTTTAATAAAAAGATTGAAGGGATATCCGGCGAGGCAATGAAATCCCTTTTAAACTATTCCTGGCCTGGAAATGTGAGAGAGTTAAGAAACAAGATCAGGAAGGCGGTGCTTTTAACAGATTCAAATTATATCAGGGAGATTAACCTATCTATGGATGCAGCTTCTAATAGTGAAATAGTAATCCCCCCCCGCCCCCCTTTAGAAAAGGGGGGAGAGGGGGGATTTGAAGGCATCTCCCTGCGAGAAATAACTAAGAGAACAACAGAGAAGGTAGAAAGAGAGATTATTAAAGAGGCATTAGCTGAGGCAAAGAATAACAAGGTTAAGGCCGCTAAGATACTCAAGATAGACCGCATGACATTATATTCAAAGATAAAATCCCTCGGACTGTAAAGTTATCACGTTTTCATTATGAACACCTATTGAGGTAATTTTTAACCGCAGTACCCTAAAATCATCATTTTCAGATCCCTGCATCTGAGCTTGTAAAAGTTCTGTTTTTTGCAGTAACATAAGCTGTGCGTATTTATTGTGATATGAATATATATAACAGGTGTTTTGATGATCAAGGACAGTTAAAGATAAGGCTTGAAACAACTGCAATAGAATCTATTTTTACTCTCATAGAAGAGGGAAGGTTCACTTGTGTGTGGTCATTTGTCCTTGATTATGAAAACATCTTAAATCCATTTAAAGAGAGAAGACAGGTTGTATATACTATGTCGTTTATTTGTAGAGAATCTGTTGTTCCATCTCCAGATGTGCATCGTTTATCAAAGGAGATTATGCAGAGAACCAATATTGATTCGAGGGATGCATTGCATTTGGCCTCAGCTGAAGTCGGGATCTGTAAATATTTTGTAACCTGTGATGATAGGCTTATAAAAGCAATTAAGACAAGAACAGGAGAAATAGGATTGAAAGTTAAACCTATTAACCCTATAGAATTAGTTCGAAAGGAGGTATTAAAAAATGCAGAAGGTTAAGGATGATATAGAGATAAGAAACCTGGGTATGAAGAGCCTTATAAATACACTCGGTCATGCTGGTATGATACGTTTTATAAGGCAGTTCAGTAAAGGAAGCGGCGATTACCTTGAACTGCAGGAAAAGATATTTAGGGGTATGACAGTTGATGAGATATATGAAAAGGCAAAGAAGCATTATGAGAAGACTCATAAATGAGAAGAAAAGAAAATAAATAACTCAAGCTCAAGTGAAATAAATACATAGTGCGATTCAAGCCTCATGACAGGCGATAAAAGAAAAAACAGATTGGTAAACAGCAGGATTAGCAGACGAAAAATTATACATATCTGCCTTTAAGACCAATCCCTTTTAAAAACCAGTTTAACCGAGGCAAGATGCCTCGGCTATTTTCTCAAGATAGACC
>PEUB01000153.1:12898-23160 GCA_002780895.1 Nitrospirae bacterium CG02_land_8_20_14_3_00_41_53 | reverse complement strand
TCATGATAAACTTTTGTTAAAAGCAGAGGGTAGGTTGAGTTATGGATGGGTAGATTACTCAAACAGCGGAACCATGGACGATATAGACGATTATATATGGGAGCTTAGAGGCTTGGGAGGTTATGACTTTTCAGTGTTAAAGGCATCTATCCTTACACCTTACATAGGAATAGGATATAGATATCTGAATGATGATATGTCTGGAAGAGTTTCTTCGACAGGTGCGTTGCGTATGGTTATGAAAGAGAATCAAATTACATCTATAGTCCCATAGGTGTGAGGTTCATTACAGATTTAAAGAATGGATGGTCCTTTGGGGCAATGGCAGAGTATGATATTTTCTGGTGGGGAAAACAGATAAGTCATCTTAGTGATGTTGACCCTGGCTATAATGACCCTAAAAATCGTCAAACACGTGGTTATGGTTTAAGAGGCTCTGTAGAGTTACAAAAGAAGGTCAAAAAGGTAGACTTTGCAATAGAACCTTTCATAAGATATTGGAACATTAAGGAATCAAAACATACAGACTGGACATGGTATGGAGTGAAAATCGGTGAAGTATATGAACCAAAAAACCACTCTACAGAATATGGTATTAATTTGTTAGTGAGGTTTTAACTATGTATGAGTAGGGGAAACAAGATTTTTTCTTACACCTCCAGAATAAATTAGATTGGAATTCAAAATTTATTACTGCAGTTTAGCAAATTTCCGTCATTCCTGCGGAAGCAGCCCCGTATCAAGTACGGGGCAGGAGCCTCGAATTTACTGGATTCCCTCCGCCTAAGGCGGATTCGCGGGAATGACATAATGAATTCAGGGTCTGGTCTTCAAACCTCACTTAAGAAAAAACTTAGGGTTGTGGCAGAGGGGCACACCTTCAAAATTCATATCAGATATTTACATCTTCAGGAATCGATTTGTTCTTGTGTTTCCTTGGCGTGAATTTCAAGATGAACAAGCCTGGCTGAAAGCTCCCCAAGGATTTCATCCTCTTGGGTCTCAGAAATCCCTGGCGTCTCTAACTGGTTGAGCAGACTCAAGATTATAAGACATTCTTCCTTAAGTTCATTCAACAGCGTCTCTTTAAGTTTATCCTTTGTTAGCATTCTATTCCTCCAACTTCTTCATAGCTTTTTCAATTTGTTTCTCAAAAGTCATTATTTCTCTTTCCCAATGAGCTATACACCCTTCGTGGGGAAAAGATTTTTTTCTTTCTGCCTCAATTTTCTCTTCATGTTCCTTAATTTGTTCTCTTAGACTTTCTATCTTCTTTCTTAACTTCTTCCTTTTCATTAGGATTTACCTGTTATCAATTATACATGGAAGTTAAAGGTTCTTGCTAAAAATTGCTGCATAGCCTAATTTCTGATGAAAGCATGAGATAGCACAAATATAGGTCAGAAAAAGCGAAAGTGTAGCTTTTTTGATGAGGCAATTTGGCTCATTTCAGATATAATAAAGAAGACAGGCAGATTATTGGATATGAATACGGTTATGATAGTTACAGGTGAAAGCTCGGGTGAATTATACGGCTCACTCCTTGCAAAAGAGATAAAAAGCAAAAGGCCTGATGTGCATATTATCGGTGTTGGGGGTGAGCGGATGGATAAAGCAGGGGTGGAACTTATCTCGAGCATATCAGATGCCTTCGGCATTGTAGAGGTAATTTCAGCATACAGCAAACTGAAGGCTGCATTCAAAAAAGCTGTTGATGCGATTAAAAAGTTTAGGCCCGATGTCCTTGTTCTTATTGATTATCCTGATTTCAACATAAGAGTGGCAGAGGTAGCTAAGTCACTTGGTATAAAGATATTGTATTATGTAAGCCCACAGGTATGGGCATGGCGAAAAGGCAGGGTCGAAAAGATTGCCAGCATAGTAGACAGAATGGCAGTTATACTTCCATTCGAAGAAAAGATATACAGGAAAGCAGGAGTAACATGTGAGTTTGTAGGCCATCCGATACTTGAAGAGATAGAGGCTGTTTCAAATCCCCCCATCCCCCCTTTACTAAAGGGGGACGAGGGGGGATTTGAAACAGGGGTGATTAAGGCTACTCTTGGTCTTGATTCAGATAAGCCACTTCTTTCACTTCTTCCCGGTAGCAGACCTAATGAACTTAACAGGCTACTTCCTTTGATGATAGATCTTGTCAGACAGTTTAAAAATGATCCTGAAATTACTTCAGGAAAGGATTATCAGTTCTGTATTCCACTCGCTCCAAATACGGATGAAAGAAGATATAATATTCATCTTGAAACTCTCATGGAGGAAGGCGTTGTTATCAAGAAAGGCGAATCTATAAGGGTACTTGCTGCATCTGATATGGCAGTGGTTGCTTCAGGTACAGCTACTCTTCAGACTGCATTCCTTGAGGTTCCGATGGTTGTAGTGTATAAACTTTCTCCACTGACCTATCTGCTTGGAAAACTTATTGTTAATGTTGAATACATTTCACTGGTCAATATTCTTTCAGGCAGAGAGGTTGTAACTGAGCTCCTTCAGAACAGGGCTAATCCTGAAGATATAATAAAAGGGCTTAAAAAGATTATGTTTGATACGAAATATAGGGAAGACATTCTTAATTATTACAGGTTAATTAAAGAACCATTTTCGGGTAAGAGAGCCTCGGAGAGGGTTGCTGAGATAATAATGGAGATGGCAGGATGGCGGGATAGTTAACCTCAACGATTTAATTTTATGCACCTTTAGGATAAATTTATAAAATGTATTTGATTTACAGCCTCATGTATATTATTGCCATTATTTTTCTATTGCCCTTTGAATATTACAAAAGACCTAAAGACATAAGAAAAAGATGGCTGAGAGAAAAATTCGGTTTTTATGAACTCAACCTTGAGACCTTTACCCCCCCTTATCCCCCCCTTGGTAAGGGGGGGGATGGGGGGGTGGTCTGGGTGCATGCTGTATCTGTTGGCGAGGTTATGGCAGCATTACCATTGCTTAAAAGCCTAAAGGAGCGGTATCCATCAAAAGGCATCATCCTGTCAACAATCACTGACACAGGACAAAGGCTTGCAAGTGAAAGGGCACCAGAAGGCACAACTGTTGTTTATCTTCCATTTGATATTTTTCTCATCCTGAATGCAATCCTTAAAAAGATAAGGATAGAGATTTTAATTGTAATCGAAACAGAGATATGGCCTAATTTGTTCAAGGTATTTAAAGAAAACGGAATCCCTCTTATTCTGCTTAATGGAAGGATTTCTGAAAACTCCTTCAATGGCTACAAAAAGATTTCTTTTTTTATGAAAAGGGTTCTTTCATATGTTGATTTCTTTGGCATGCAAGGTGAGGAATATGCTGAAAGGATAAGAAGCATTGGTGTTGATAACGGCAAGGTCATGAATTTAGGGAATTTTAAATTCGATACAAGACCTCCTTTACAGATCCCTGAATGGACAGAAAAGATAAGGGGGCCTGTTATCATAGGAGGCAGTACCCATGAAGGAGAAGAAGAATTAATAACTTCTGTTTACATTGAGCTAAAAAAAGACTTCCCTGACATCAATCTTATAATTGCTCCGAGACATCCTGAGAGGTTTAAAGAGGTTGAAGATATGCTCAGCTCAAAAGGTGTTGCATTTATTAAGCGTTCAGCTTTCAGCACTCAGCATTTGGCACCCCCACCCTCACCCTCCCCCCTCGAGGGGGAGGGCAGGGGTGGGGGGGAGCTTTCGAACTCTCAGCATAGCAAGTTGTCTGAGGCGACTGATTGGCAAACCATTAAAAGAATGATTATTCTCCTCGATACCATTGGTGAGCTTTCAGCCGTATATGGGAGGGCAGATATAGCAGTAATAGGAAAAAGTTTTAGAGGCTCTGGAGGTCAGAATCCCCTTGAACCTGCATACTGGGGGAAGCCGATATTATGCGGACCGCACATGGAGAATTTCCCGGTTATCAAGGATTTCTACAATGAGGGTGCAGCCCTCGAAGTAAATGAAGAAGGTCTTTATGCAAAATTAAAAGAGCTTCTCATGTCTCCTGAAAAGGCAAAAGAAATCGGCTCAAAGGCACAGCAACTCTACAGGAAAAATACTGGGGCCGTGGATAGGGCAATGGAGATAATCGCAAGGTATGTTAATGAATACTAAAAAATCATTCAAACGAGATTCTTTGCAGATATTTAATTATGAAATATTTCGTAAAACTTAAAGACTATATAATCAGGTTTAATAAAAAGGGATTATCACCCACTGAAATTGCCTTCGCCGTTGCACTTGGAAATTTCATAGGTTTCATACCAATAATAGGCACTCATACAGTAATAGCTATTGGCCTTTCATACATCTTAAGGCTCAACACACTTATCGTTTTTCTTGGCACACAAATATCAAATCCCATATCATTCCCTTTTCAGATTTTTATCAGTGCAGAGATAGGAAACTTAATCCTGAACGGTAGGTTTCTTGAGATTAAGTTTTCAGGGAATGTAAACTATTTCAATCACTATATATGGCCTATAATTTTGGGGGGTCTTGTCCTTGGGATTCTTGTGTCAGGGTTATCTTTTTTCTTGATAAGATATTTCTTAAATAAAAGGCGAAGCTCGGCATAAGAGTTTTCTAATGTGAGAGTGATAATATGACAACTCTTGAATTTCTATATTACCTCGGCTATTCAATAAAAAAGTGCCATGTATTCAAAAATCAAAAGAGACTGCCACATAAGGTTATAAGTGTTGGAAATATAACGGTCGGTGGTACCGGCAAGACACCTGCTACCATAGCCTTAGCCAAGGAAGCAAAGAAGAGGGGCTTTAAGCCATGTATACTCACAAGGGGGTACAGGGGAACGGCAAAAGGGCCTTGTTTTGTGAGTAGAGGTGAGGAGCCATTGTTAGACGAATATCAGGCAGGAGATGAGGCCCTTCTTATGGCTGAGAAATTAAAAGGGATTCCCATTGTAAAAGGCAAGGATAGGTATAAGGCAGGCATGTTTGCCCTTAGCTCTTTGCCCTTAGCACTTAGCCCTGACCTTTTTATCCTTGATGACGGCTTTCAGCACTGGGGGCTTCTTAGAGATAAAGATATCCTACTAATAGACAGTACAAATCCATTTGGAAACAGAAGGTTGCTGCCGCTTGGTTTATTGCGAGAGCCAATCAATGTAATAAAAAGGGCTGACAGTATTGTGATAACAAGAACAGATGAAAACAGGGAACTAGAAACTGAAGCTAACAGTCTGATTGAAGAAATAAGACAATATAATACAAGGGCTTCTATATTTTTTGCTGAACATAAACCATCAAAATTTATATTAATAACTGGAGATAGTTTTTCTCTTGAATGGGCAAAAGAGAAAAGGTTCTTTGCCTTCTGCGGCATAGGTAATCCCCAATCGTTCAGGGGAACCCTTTTATCAGCAGATATAGAGTTAATAGGGTTTAAAACTTTTAGAGATCATTACAGATACAGTCAGGGAGATATTCAAGAAGTAATAAGGAATGCAAAAAGGGGTAGTGCGGACTGGATTGTTACGACAGAAAAAGATATAATGAGACTCAAAGGGCTGGAGGTACCAGAGGACCTAATCTCGTTAGGGATAGAATTCAACGTTGACGAGAGGTTTTATGAGGAAGTCCTGGGAGGATTTGATGGTTAGGTATATCAATGTCAGGAGTAAGTCAAGGGTTGAATTTATTGATATTACAGGGATGGTTCAGGACGTTGTGAAAGAGGCAGGGGTTATAAAGGGGATTTGCTATCTGTATGTACCGCATACAACTGCAGGGGTCACAATAAACGAAGGTGCAGACCCGAGTGTACAGCGTGACATACAGAATACCCTGAGCAGGCTTATACCTCATGAAATGAATTATTTCCATAGAGAAGGCAATGCTGATGCACATATAAAATCAACTATTGTCGGCACATCTGTAAATGTGATTATTGATGAAGGCAGGTTACTCTTGGGCACCTGGCAATCCATCTTTTTCTGCGAGTTTGATGGCCCCAGGCACAGAAGGATAGCTGTCAAATTTATATAAGTAATGTCTGATAATAAAACCTCCGATGAATCTCAATCCCTCCGTGAAGAGATAAAAAGACTCAGAAAGTCACTTTCGGAACTTACACCTCCATTGGATGTACTCTTAAAACGCAGGGGATTTAGAATTTATAAAAAGGAGCCTTCAGAAGACCTGCTCCTGCCAGAAAATAAATTCATCGACAGCTTTTACGAGATGATGAAAAAATATTCTTTCCGCCTATTTCTACGGGATATTATCAAACACCAGAAATTTTTCAGACTTGAGAATGTTACACGATATGCAACATCAGAGGTCACAAAGGATTATGTTGAATATATGAGAAGCATGGGTCTTGCTGAAAGATTATCCGGCGGTTTCAGGCTTTCACTTGGACATATAAAGAGTTTCGGTGAAACGCTCGAATGGTTCGTAGCAGAGATATTTAAAAAGGAATTTGCCGCCGAGGCAATATGGGGCATAAGATTCAAGCGGACAATGGTGGGGGGTGACTATGACCTCATTTCAAAGGTGGACGGGGCAATATTATATATGGAGATAAAATCTTCTCCCCCCAAACAGATATATCAGAAAGAGATCTCAGCTTTTTTTGACAGGGTTTCTGACCTTTCTCCTGAGATAAGCATTTTTTTTGTAGATACTGAATTAAGGATGAAGGACAAGATTGTATTAATGTTTGACGAAGAGTTAAAAAAGAGGCATGTTAATCCCCCAAAAGTGATAAGGATAGAAAAAGAACTCTTTCAGATATTGGACAGGACATTTATAATAAATGCTAAGGATAGTATACCTGCTAATATTGAAAAGGTATTAAGCTGGTATTTCAGGAGGAGCCAATGAGTTCAGCAGAAATAAGTATATGTGCAGTATGTGCATGGAGGGCAACTTGCCAGAAGAAGTTTTCAGTTTCAGGAAGAGACTTGCGCTGCGCTGAGTTCGTAAAGGACGTAACAATAAAAGAAGAACCGGCAGAAGAAGAAAAACCGGTAGAAGAAAAAGCTAAAGAAAAAAGAGGGAAAGGCAAGTAAAAGATTAAATACCTCCCCTATCCCCCATTAATGCTTGTACTGGTTTTAACCTATAAGGGCTGCCTTGTTCTATAGCAGTCAGGACAGTCCCCCCACCGGTAAAAAAATAGTACTGTGTATTGTCCAGAACAGACAGGTAAAGTCCAGGGCAGAGGTTTTTAAACTCCTGAAGAGTATCACCACCACCGTACATCTTAATAGCGATTCTATTCTGGTCTATAGTCCCGTCCAGCGCCTCTGAGCCTGCGGTAAAATGCGGCGTATATCCCATAACAGCATTGACAAATATTGTTCTCGCATTTGCGATGCTCTCCAGTACGACAGGATCATTGAATGATTCCGGGGCTATATCAAGGATGTAACCGTATTTCTTGCCTTCTTTAAAATCATTTATTGATATAGTCTTGTATTTACCTTCTATCCTGCCTTCCATGGTCTCTGACTCAACAATATATGGAAGCTCAATAATCTTTCTGTTTGTCCTATCCTTTTCTACAAGGTCTTTTGCTGTAATGATATCTTTCTCCGAAATACCCCCTATATTGATCCCATACTTTGCACAAAGAAATGTATTATATATCATGCCACCCAAGATCAGTCGATCAACCTTTTCATAAATTGCATAAAGCGGCTTTATCTTCGTGTCATACTTTGCACCTGCTATTACAGCCAAAAAAGGCCTCTGAGGATTAATGACGGAATTGAGGTTGATGATCTCCCGCTGCATTAAAAAGCCAGCATAAGAAGGAAGATACTTTGTGATGTCGTATGTTGAGGTATGCGGCTGCCACGAACCGAAGGCATCGTTTATGAATATATCTGCAAGACCTGCAAGTTGAAGGGCAAATTTGTCCCTTACTTCTCCTTCCGCCTCTTCACCCTGGAACCAACGCGTATTAGGAAGGTATATTCCACCTATCTTCCTTTCTCTGAGGTCACGAATAGCAAGGTTGATTGATGTATCAATACCGAGAATTCCAAGCCTTGAGTCTATATTAAATTTAGGGATATGAACCTTTGTATGTAACTTATATTCGAGATATCCAACTATTGGCTCGACTGATTCGCCTGATCGACACCTGATATCACCTGTTTTTTTATCCTTTGGCCTTCCCACATGGGTCATGAGAATTGGCCTGCCACCCCGCTCCACTATATTGTAGAGCGTACCAAAGGTGCGGTCTATCCTGTAAGGATCCCTGATTTTACCATCCTTTACCACATTATGGTCGAACCTGACAAGGACTATCTTGCCGTTCAGGTCAGCGTTCTGAATTAAGGGAAGCCGTGGATCTAATCTTTGATACTCAACACTCATGCCTCACCTATTGGAATTGCTTCATCTATCAGCATCACAGGTATGCCATCTCTTATCGGATAAAAAAGTTTGCATTTTTCGCATATCAGCCCATCTTCTTTTTCTGTTAGTTTAATATCTCCTTTACATTTCGGGCATGCTAATATGTCCAGAAGGTCTCTGCTTATAGCCATGTCTTCTCCTCTATAACACTTAAAAGTTACCAGAAATGTGTAAACAGGTCAAGTGCTTGCCATATCTGGATTCGGGAATATATATAGCATGTTAAGCCCCCAATATGATAGAATATCTTTATAGTGGCGGATTTAAGGATAGGCTGCAGCGGTTTTCTATACGATCACTGGAGGAAGAATTTTTATCCAGAAGATCTATCAAAAACCTACTGGCTTGAATATTACAGTAAACATTTCCCAACTATTGAGCTAAATGTAACTTTTCATCGGCTCCCTGAAAGGGAAACCTTTGCAAAGTGGTATCTATCCACTCCCGAGGATTTTGTCTTTTCTCTTAAGGGAAGCAGGTTTATCACACATGTTAAAAAACTTAAGGATTGCGCAGAGCCTATTGAGGCGTTTTTTTCAAGGGCATCACTGCTTAAAGAAAAATTAGGTGTTATCCTTTGGCAGTTCCCTCCTACCTTTAACCTGGATCTGGAACGTTTCAAAGAGTTTCTTGAGGCATTGAGACCGTATCGCATGAGGAATGCGTTTGAGTTAAGAAACAGGACATGGATAAACAAAAAGGTTATTGATCTACTTGAAAAGGAAAGTGCAGCATTCTGTATGGCAGACTACCCTGAGTTTTTAAATAAACTACCGCTAACCGCTGACTTTGTCTATATAAGGAGACATGGAAAAGACGGAAGTTATGCAACATCATACAGTACCGAGTTTTTGAAGGCTGATGCAAAAGGTCTCAAGGCTTATTTGAAACAGAAAAAAGATGTCTTCATTTATTTCAACAATGATGCCTTTGGCTATGCACCCAGAAATGCATCCGAGCTTGTTACCCTTATGGGGAAGAAAAAGTAGCCGTATCATTTTAATAACGGATGTAGTATTTTTGCTCATTCTCGTCCCGATAAGATCGGGACTCCGAGGTTTTTGCCTCTTTATATTAGAAATATTCTTATTGGACTATCAGCAAAAAAATCCGCTCAAATACAACATCCGTTATTGTTTTAAATATTTATGAATTAAGCGGGTTATTTTCTTTAGCCCAGTCCATTCTGTATCTCTTTCTTTTGTAAAGGTATTTCTCTGCTGCTAAGGCTGCAATACAGCCCTGTGATGCTGCAATGACAACCTGCCTGACCTCTGTGCAGGTAACGTCTCCTGCTGCAAAAATCCCGGCAATCGATGTCTCCATCATACAATTCACAGGGATACATCCATTCTCTCCGGTCTCAAGGGCGCCGGCAAGGAAGTCTATTATAGGTTTGCTTCCATGTAAATAGACAAAGACCCCGGATAGATCTAATCCAACCTCCCTATTTTCAGAATCAAGCATCTTTATCTTCTCAACAGCCTCTTCCCCTTCAATAGAAGTTATGGTATAGCCTAACAATACGCGTATATTTGGTTCCTTAAGAACCGGATGGTCTTCGACCTTGAGTTTCGGCGTAGGAGAGATGAGATATACAGTCTCTGCAAATCTCGCAAGAACTCCAGCCTCTTTTATTGCTTCTTCAGAATTTCCAACAATACAGACTGTTTTCCCTTTAAAAAACGCTGCATCACATATTGCACAGTAGCTAACTCCCCTTCCAAGAAATTCACCCTCACCTTTTATGCTCGCTTTTCTTCCCATAGAGCCCGTAGCTATAATTATTGTTTTCCCGAAATACGTCCTATCCATAGTGATTACTTCTTTTATTCCCCCTGATAGATTTGCACCCACA
>PEUB01000153.1:0-12881 GCA_002780895.1 Nitrospirae bacterium CG02_land_8_20_14_3_00_41_53 | reverse complement strand
ATAGGCATTGTAAGCCCCGGATAGTTTTCAATCCTGCTTGAGTATGCAAGTGCTCCTGCAGATGCTGATTTATCAAGTATGACTGTCCTTAGTTTTGCCCTCGATGCATACTGGGCCGCAGTAAGCCCAGCCGGCCCCCCACCGATTATGATAACATCATACAGATTATCTGTTTCCTGCATATATCCTACTCATCTCATTCTCACCCCAGCAGAATCTCTAAAAGCCTGTCAAGCTCCTCAAGGGAATAATATTCGATCTCTATTTTCCCTCTTTTGCCTTTATTCAGTATCCTTACCTTTGTACCGAGACTCTTGATTAATTTCTCCTCCAGCGATGAAATCTGGGGGTCTTTGTTTAATTTCACCTTTGGAGGTCTGATGACCTTTCTGGATAATATCTCTGCCTCTCTAACGCTAAGGCCTTTTTTTATAATCTTTCTTGCTGCTTCTATCTGGTTAGCCTTACCATCTATTGTAAGTATCGCCTTTGCGTGCCCTGTACTCAGAGAGCCATTATAAACAAATGTTTTTATCTCTTCTGGCAGTTTTAAAAGCCTGAGGTAATTAGCAATTGTTGCCCTGTCCTTTCCGACTTTATCAGAAAGATCTTCCTGCGTCATGTTAAAATCTGTAATCAATCTGCTGAAGGCCTCGGCAGTCTCGATGGGGTTAAGATCTTCCCTCTGGATGTTTTCTATGAGGGCAATCTCGAGTGAATCTTTGGATGCCACATTTTTTATCAGGGCGGGAATCTTTTTCAGTCCTGCGAGGGCTGCAGCCCTCCATCTGCGTTCACCTGTGACAAGTCTAAATGTACCATCTCCAACACGCGAGGCGATTACAGGCTGCAGCACCCCCTTTTCTTTTATAGATGCTGCGAGTTTCTTAAGCGAATCATCCCTGAATGCCTTTCTCGGCTGTTGTTCCCCGGGGAAGATGCGGTCAATATCCAGATAAATAACCTCCTCACCCTTTTCAGGTATTAAGGCTTCAAGACCTTTGCCTAATGCCGTTTTCATTCAACATCTCCTTTGCAAGGGATAGATAACCCTGCGCCCCCTTTGAGCGAACATCATACAAAAGTGCTGGCTTTCCATAACTCGGTGCCTCTCCAAGTGCGACATTTCTCGGAATTACTGTAGTGTAAACCTTATCACCAAAATATTTCCTAACCTCTGCAGCAACCTCCTGTGACAAATTATTTCTTGAGTCAAACATAGTAAGAATTATTCCTTCAATCTCAAGGTCAGGATTAAAAGAGCCCCTTACAAGCCGCAGCGTCCTTGTTAAAAGTCCAAGGCCTTCAAGCGCATAATATTCACACTGAACAGGGATTATCACAGAGTCAGCAGCAACAAGTGCATTTAATGTGAGCACACCCAGAGAAGGAGGGCAGTCAATAAAAATATAGCGATATCTCTCTCTGATTGAACTTATTGCATTGTATAACACTCTTTCGCGCCCTTCTCTTCCAACAAGTTCAACCTCTACACCCAGGAGATCTATAGTAGAAGGTAAGATACTTAGATGTTCCATGGAAGTCTTTTTTAAGGTCTTATTAATTTCACATCTCTCTGCATATACATCATATAGACTTTTATCAAGCTCATCCCTCGCTATGCCAAGTCCAGATGTACAATTCCCCTGCGGATCTGTATCAATAATAAGTATATCCTTTTCTGCAAGGGCAAGAGATGCGGCAAGATTGATGGCTGTTGTGGTTTTTCCAACCCCGCCTTTCTGGTTGACTATTGTTATAACTTTTCCCATAGTATTTTGCAGGAATAAAACTAAATTATTATAACAATAATTTGTGATATAATCCCCTAAATAGAGAGGAGGGAGAGTACCTTGTTATCTAAAATTTTTCCGATAATTTTTTTAATTATAATAACTCTACTGCCGATTTCTGCCATGGCAGGGGGAAAGGGGGGTAAAACAATGGTAAAGGATATACACTGGCTTGGGCATGATACATTTAAGATTGTTGGAGAAAAGGTTATATATACAGATCCTTTTAAGATTAAAAAGAAGGATACGGCGGATATTATCTTGATTACACATGAGCATTTTGACCACTGTTCGCCTGAAGATGTAAATGCGGTTCAGGGGCCGAAGACTGTAATTGTTGCAACCTCAGACTGTGCAAAAAAGCTATCAGGAAAGATAAAGATTGTTAAGCCTGGCGATAAGATTAATGTTGAGGGCATTGAGATTGAGGCCGTTCCTGCTTATAACACAAACAAGCAGTTTCATCCAAAAGACAAAGGGTGGGTAGGATATATCTTTGTTGCAAAAGGACAGCGCATTTACATAGCAGGAGATACTGATTATATCCCTGAGATGAAAAACCTTAAGGTAGATATAGCGCTTCTTCCAGTATCAGGCACATATGTAATGACAGCAGAGGAGGCCATAAAGGCAGCACTCGATATTAAGCCAAAACTTGCAATACCAATGCACTACGGTTCGATTGTTGGCTCAAAGAATGATGCAAAGAAGTTCGCCAAGGGTTTAAAAGGGAAGATCGAGGTGGTAATACCTCAGGAAGAGTAGTAGTGGAGATAGAACATATAAAAGAAAAGATAAAAGGCGATTTAGGAAGGGAGATTTTCTTTTATAAGACTGTTGGTTCTACAAATGTAATCGCTGCAGAGCTTGCCGAAAAAGGCGCTGCAGAAGGCGTGGTTGTGCTTGCTGACAGCCAGGAAAAGGGTAAGGGGAGACTGGGCAGATTTTGGATATCACCCCCTGGCGTAAACATATATATGAGCATTATCACGAGACCTGCGATAGATCCTGAAGATGCCACTCTTTTAACAGTAATGACCGCTGTTGGATGCACGATTGCACTTAGAAGAGTAACAAGCCTAAATGTTACAATAAAATGGCCAAATGATTTGATGGTTTCTGATAAGAAAATAGGGGGGATACTTACGGAAATGAAGACATACCCTGCGAAGATAATCTTTGCTATCGTAGGCATAGGTATAAATGTAAATATAGATATAGATGTATTCCCCGATGATGTAAGAAAGACAGCAACATCAATAAAAAATGAGACGGGCATATTATCTTCAAGGGCAGAGATAACTGCGGAAATCTTAAATGAAATAGACAGATGGTACAGGATTCTTAAAGGGATGGGTAAAAAGATACTCCTTACCGAGTGGCAGCGACTTACATCTACACTCGGCAGAGAAGTTAAGGTAACCATTGGTAAAGAAACCTTTATAGGCTTAGCTGAGTCTTTAGACGATAAAGGAAGGTTGATTTTAAGACTTCCGTCAGGGGAACTAAAGAGGGTAAGCACAGGGGATCTGACAATTTTAAGATAGATGTTAATCGCTATAGATATTGGTAACTCCTCGATAAATATAGGTTTTTTCACTGAATCGGGCCTTTTTGTTCAAAAAATTGACACGAGTCCTTTAATGTCTCCTTCCGGATATTTAGCGCTCCTCAACAGGTTTAAAAAAGAAAAAAATATAGATAAAACACCTGAAGGAATTATAATATCTTCTGTGGTGCCAGGTCATACCGACGTCTTGAGAGAGACTCTCAAAGGATTGGCATCAGTGGAGCCGTTAATAGTGAGTTGTAAGATTAATACAGGTCTTAAATTTAATATCCCTAATCCGGAGGAACTGGGCTCAGACAGAATTGCAAATGCCGCAGCAGCATATGAACTTTACAAGTGTGCTGTGGCAGTTGTAGATTATGGTACTGCTATAACAATAAGCATTGTAGGGAAGGATGCGGATTATATTGGAGGTGCAATTATGCCGGGTATCGGGTTGATGAATAATTCACTTGCAAAAGGCACTTCTAAACTATCAGTAGTTCCGCTCAGTCCCCCGGAATTGGCTCTCGGCACTGATACAATTAGATGCATTCAGTCAGGTTTATTTTATGGTACAGCAGGTGCTGCTGAAAGGATTCTGCGCGAAATAGAAAAAGAGGTTGGTTTTGGGTTAAAGGTTGTCTTAACAGGTGGATATGGAGGTATAATCTCAAAATTTATTAGAAGGAAACATGTTCTAAGGCCGCACCTTACAATCGAGGGGTTAAAGACAATATACATGAGGAACAAAGATGCAGCAAAATATTTAAGGGAGGCTGAATAATGGAAATCAGGAGTATTCTTTTCCCAACAGATTTTTCTGAGGGATCGTCACAAGCACTGCAGTATGCTGCTGATATTGCAAGACGTTATGGAGCCAAGCTTTACCTGCTTTATGTCGTTCATGAAATAGTTGAGGCAGGAGGGTGGTATGTCCCTCATCCATCAATGGACAACATTTACAAGGATTTAGTGAGAGATGCCCAAAAAGAATTGGATGAATATGGTCTCGAGGAGCTGAAAGGGCTTAATGGTATAGAACGCAGGGTTCTCAGGGGCGTACCTCATGAAGTGATTGTAAAATTTGCCAGTGATAACAGGATAGACCTTATAATTATTGGTACCCATGGCAGAAAGGGTATAGATAGAATACTTTTCGGAAGCACAGCTGCATACGTTGTAAGACACGCACCATGCCCTGTTCTTACTGTAAGGCTTCCGAAATACTAAGGGTAGTAAACTATGCGCGTATATCTCTCAGAGAATACATTTATTGATCTCCTCTTGAGTTCGGCAGAGGTATATAAGAAGGAATGTTTTGGTTTTCTCCTCGGGTACAGGCTTGAAGACCGATTTATAGTTGAGCATGCATTCAGTGTCCAGACAGCCAACAGAAGGCATAAAGGGGTTGTATACAACCAGAAAAACCACAAGAAGATAGAGACAATACTCGCAAGGTTTGATAAGTTACAGAAAATAGGCGACTTTCATTCTCATACACAGTTTGGTCCAACAAAGGGGCTTGCTGCACCAAGCACGGAAGATATTAATGAGATGGTTCCTGACAATATATACCTGATTGTTGCTATAAACAATAATGAAAAGACGATGCCATGGGGCGAAAATAGAGATGGTACCATATCCGGCTCTGTTAGCGAATTTTTCTTCAAGATATCCGCGCATTTTCTTAATGGCGCTACCTCTGTAAAACGGGCAAAGATACACTGTCCGTTCCCACCAGGGTTCTGAATTTAAATGATGAATTGGGGAATGGGAGCGGCTCAGGTTCTCTTCCATAATAAATGTGGCTGAACACTAAAGTTCTTGTTGTCGGCGGTGGCCCTGCTGGTGTCACTGCTGCAAGGGTTCTTGCAGAAAGCGGCGTAGATGTAATCCTGCTTGAAAGGAACCTTTCTTTTGTAAAGCCCTGCGGCGGAGGAGTCTCCCTAAGTGCCTTTGAAGAGTTGGGCATTCCAAAGACAACAATAAAAAAAGAAGTTAAGAATGTAAGGATCGTCTCACCAAAGGGTGAAAGGCTTGATATGGGGCTAAGAGATGGAAATCTTGCAATTGTTGAGAGGGGAGAGTTTGAAAGGGTTCTGCGAAATCGTGCAGAAGAACAAGGTGCAGAAGTAATAGAAGGGGATTTTGTCAGGATTATAGATGATAATGATAAAATATATAGAGTTGAGGCACGTGTTGGGGATGTAATGACCGAAATAGCCGCAGAGTATATTATTGCTGCTGACGGCGTGAACTCGAGAGTAAGGACTGCCATGGGAATAAAACCCTCAAAATCCCTTTTTACATTTTCTGAGAGGATAAAAGAAGTTGAAACAGGATTCTGTGAGTTATGGTTTGGTTCATCCCATGCACCTGGTGTTTATTCGTGGGTATTCCCGGCAACAGATGGGATTTCAGCCGGCACAGGTAGTTTCGAACCAGGAGAAATTAAAGTCCTATTTGGAAGATTCAAGCAGAGAAGGGGGATAATAGCAGAAGGTCGCAAGAGGATATACAGGATACCTATATGGAAAGGTAATTTATATAATAAAGGTAAGGTTATATTTGCAGGTGATTCAGCTGGTCAGGTTATACCCCTTATTTATGAAGGTATTTATTATGCAATGAAGGCGGGAGAGTTTGCTGCAGGGGCTATAATAGAAAAAAAGGTAGGTAATTATAAGAGGAGGTGGAAGGCCAGATTTCAGAAGAGATTTACCCTTATGGATAAACTTAGAGATTATTTTTTTAAAGACAATGCCTCTGCCGAGAGGCTTGTTGCCTTACACAGAAGGCCTGAGATTCAGGAGTTATCCTTGAGGCTCTGGATCAAGAAAGACAGTAGCATGGAAGGTTTCAAGGATTATATAAAGCTTTTCGGGAAATTCTTGAGTTGAGTTTAAGAAGATTTTTTGCCTACTCCATTGCAGTACACACTCTTATTATAATTGCTGTTATATTCTCTATACCTGCTATAAAAGAAAAGAGGATGGGAGAGGAATTCTTTACAAGGCTTGTTTCCCCTGACGAATTTTTTACCCAAATACCTCTTATCCCAGCCAAAGCCGGACCGAGGTCCGCACCTCATGCCTTGTCAAAGTCTGTTACACCTGCACCTATAGTAGAGGGTAATAAAAAGGTTCTTTCTACTCCCCATCTCCTTTCACCCCCTACTTATTCAGGACAGGGGATAGAAGAGAGGCCAGAGAGTAAAGGAGCTGTCCAGAAACCAGAGAAGTTGGGGCCTCCTACCAGAGAAAAACTCTTTGACAGAAGTATTATTGGTGATCTTGCAAAAAGAGAGGTGGAAAAAGAAGAAAAGGCAAAGAAAGAAAATACATTCACATTCGATACAAAGGGATACAAATTCCTGATATACAACAAAAAATTAAAAGAGAGGATAGAGAGTATCTGGATTTATCCGCCTGATGCAGCAGCACGGGGAATATACGGAGAACTGGTTATAAAATTTACCATAAAGAAAAATGGCAGGTTAGGGGCTGTTGAACTTATCAGGACATCGGGCCATAAAAATCTGGATGATGCTGCAATAAAGGCACTGAGAGATGGGGAGCCATATTGGCCTCTGCCTGATGAATGGGGTATGGAAGCCTATGCAATAGAAGGACACTTTCTTTATACTATTTACGGATATTATATAAGGTAGATTATAATAAGTTCTGATTTATGAGACCGAGACTTTATCTTAAACTGGGCGATGTGGTCAGGCACAGGCACTATCGTGCATGGGGGAATGGTGAGGTTATTGAGGAGAAACATTCAACCCTGCCAGGCGGGCTATGCCTTGTTAGGGTGTCATTCGAAGACGGCATAGAAAGGACATTTATAAATGACCTCAATAGTGAATGCTGCTGTTATTATGCAGGTCTGAGATTATAGGATTTTAAGAATAAGGATGAGACAGAAGAGGTCGCTCAATACTGAGTCTTTCTGCGATACTGTTGAATGCCCCATAGGCACACTGTATCTTGTATTTACAGGCAAGATACTTAGAGGGATAGACTTTAAAAAACCGGGAGAGCTCATTCGAAAAGGTAACGCACCTCCTCTCATAAAAAAGGAACTTAAAGAGTATTTTGAAAATGGCAGAGAGGAATTCACGCAAGAGATAGATTTCACTAAAGGTACAGAATTTGATAAAAAGGTCTGGCTTGCCCTGAAGGGAATTCCTTATGGAGAAACAAGGACATATAAATGGCTTGCTGAAAAGGTCGGGAGACCAACCGCCTTCAGGGCGGTTGGTCAGGCACTCAGTAGAAACCCGATACCCATCCTCCTTCCATGCCACCGTATTATTGAGTCAGATGGTTCAATCGGTGGTTACTCATCAGGCATTGATATTAAACGAAGACTGCTTAATATTGAATATTATGTAAGGTTAGCAAAAAAAATTAGCGGGATAAAAAAATTTTGAATATTTCTTTAATTGTGGTAATATTATTTCTATGGAACTTAAGGTCGGTGTAATAACGCATTTTTATAACAAAATAGGTGTGGCAGTTGTGGAGCTCTCGGAACCCCTGCAGGTCGGAGATACCATACACATCATCGGACATACTACTGACTTGACACAGAAGGTGGAATTCATCCAGATGGAGCACAAGAATATCGAGAGAGCAGAAAAGGGCCAGGGCATAGGCTTAAAGGTCAACGGGGAAGTTAAAGAGAAAGACCTTGTTTATAAGGTAACTGATTAGTAAGTCTCAATACCACGCTGCCTGTTTTACAGAAAATCGCTTAGTCTCCAATAAGCCCCTCCCGTTCCCGGCCTCGCTCCGCGAAGCGGGGCAGGCAAGAGAGGGGATAAATAGAGTAGTTCCTTCAATAAAAAGTATATTATGGATGAGATTGTTGTTTTCATAACTGCTTCAAATGAGGATGAAGCTGCAAGAATAGCAAAAGCACTTGTCGAGGCAAGGCTGGCAGGTTGTGTCAATATAATAAAAAACATCCGCTCTATCTATAGCTGGGAGGGGAAAATCGAGGATGAGCCAGAAGTTCTTATGATTGTAAAGACTCAAAAATCCCTCTTTGATTCACTCATGAAAAAAGTCAAAGAACTCCATAGCTATACACTCCCTGAGATAATAGCAATGCCTGTAGTCGAGGGTTCAGAAGATTATTTGAAGTGGTTAAGAGAGGTAACAGGTTAAACGATACTCATAAACCAGCCGCTTGAGAAATTTCTTGCAATGAAAGGACTTGGCGATGTAAAGATTATAATGAAGAAAACCAAGCTCACCGAAACTTATGCCTTTCAGCCTATGCTCGCCCTGAACCTCTTAACTTGACTATGTGTATATAATTTTATAAAATACACATGGAGGTGATAAATATGAGTACTACTTTAAAAGTAAGAAAACAATTTATACTTGATTCAGAAAAGATTAAATCTGTTAGAGAAATTACAAAGGCAAAAACAGATACAGAGGCTATAAATAAAGCATTAAACATTGTGATAGCAAATAGCAAGATTAAGAAAATGCTTTTGTCAATTAAGGGCAAGGGGAACATAAAAGACGTTTATGGCAGAACCTCTCGTTAAGGTTATTCTTGATACCTCAATATACATCCCTTTCATTAATGCAGGTATTTCTCATCCTATACTTGAACTTGAATATGGAACACCGCTACTTTATATGAGCGCAGTAGTCATTGAAGAACTCTATGCAGGTGCCTCTGATAACAATATTATAAAGCTCCTTGATAGATTATACGAGGCTTTTGAAGACCTTGGACGGCTAATAGCTCCTGATGCATCGGATTGGCAAAAAACAGGAAAGGTTATTGCAAGGCTTGGCCAGAAATATGGTTTTGAAGATAGATTTTTATTGAGAATTCAGAATGATATTTTGATCGCTCTTTCAGCAAGAAAAATTGGAGCGGTTGTGGTTACGCATAATATGAGAGATTTTTTAAGGATAAAAGAGTTTGTGGATTTTAAGGTTTATGGAGGAGTATAAAAAGTACTATGGGAAAAGTTTACAAAGACAAAAAATCAAGTGGATGTGCATTATGCAAGCCGCATAAGCATGGGTGGGCTCCGAAGAAGAAGGCAAAAATCATAGCTATTGCAAAAGAGATGGAGAAGGAGATAAATAGAGTAATCGGCAGTTCAGTCCAGAAGGATTAAAATATGTATGCAGTTATAGAAAAGAATATGTTGCATATCTCAGTTGCTAAATTTTACAGAATGGACTGGTATGGTAAGAATTGGTTGGATTCCGGAAAAGAAAAGTTTAACTTCAACTATGGATATCTTGAGATAGATGTACATAAAAATGGGAAAAAGTATTTGACCGGTTTTGTTATTGATCCGAGGGCATTTATTATTGACTATCTGAAAACGCGTTATAAGAAGACTCTGAATCTTCCAAGAAGGATTGAGTCTGTTTCAATAGATTCAGGCGAGCGCACAGAATTATTTTCAGTAGATTTTCTTAAGACACCTGGTTTTGTGATTGATGGAATGGAAAAGGATTTGATATTCCCTATGTTTGTGAAACAGAAGGGGGAAATAAAAGTACAGGGTTTTGAGGTTCTTTATCCCATTTCTGTAATTAAATACCTCATTAAAAGATTTAAATACAAAGGAACCACTTTTGTCAGAGAAGGAGAGGATGTTTACGACCTGAAAACCAAAAGGAGATGGAAGATTAAAAACAGAAAAAGAAGAGAGCTAACAAAGAAATAGATTAGAACCTAAACTCTCAGCAAAGCTACTGAGCTTCAATCTGTAAAACCCGGTGATAGGTCCATTGCCCTTACTTTTGTTTTAGCATTTCGGTATAATGAAAAGAAATGGAAAGCAAAGCTCGTGATAACATGAATGCTGCACAATTGCTGACAATAAATGGGCTTTATGATTCCTCAGCCTCTCGCGCCTATTATGCAGCTTACCTTGCGGCATGGTACCATTTGTCAAATATAGGAATCCAACCAGGGCATAAGACCCAAAAAGGATGCTACTACTGGCGCCATGATTTATTTCCAGAGTTATTATGTGATGAATACAAACTTGTCGGCCCTTTTCAGATGGAAAAGTTTGAATTGTTGTACTCTCGCCGTATAAAGGCTGACTATTATATCGATAGAGTCGAGAAAGAAGAAGCTGCCAATTCAATTCAACTAGCCTCCGATTTTGTTTTATTTTTCCTGGATAATAAAGGAAATCCTGAATGACACACAAAACACGCACTGAGGTATTGCGCCTTATTGAAAAAGCCACAAATTATTTGTATCCGCTTCGCTGGGTAGATGAAAAAACTACTACCGGGGATTTCGATAGGCGTGAAGTAGCTATAGATGTATTTCTTATTCCAACTGCCAATCAGATGGATTTTTTGACTCAAATAAGACCTATCCGGGGCTTGATTCGTGAGATGACAGGTCACCGTTGTATCTTTATATTTCATTCACCTGAAGCTACCATTGCCTACTATTCTCACCTTTTTCCCGTTACACGCGGCCTCCATCTTGTGAGAGGTGGAGGAATCAAACTTCCGTTACCAGTACTATACGGGACTGAGGGTAGACCTGTAATAATTGGCTCGCCCCAGTTTTATCTTAAGGAGGCTGCATGAGTCGTATCACCATCGGTACAAATTTAATTGAAGATTGTGATACCGCGATAACAATCTCGGGTGTTCCTCTGTTCTCTTATAAGAGAGAGCAGAAAAAGGTAAGCCTTTCGTTCGATGTCCCATGTCCTCCGGCTACTAAAGAGATTCAGATTAAAGACAATATAGTTCTTAAAGGGGACGTCACTTTAAAGGTAGATTCAAATTCTGCTTCTGTTAAGCTTGGGGACTCTCTCTTGATAGAATTATTGGTAAAGGGGGATACCACTATTGTTAATCTGGATCTCCGTCCACTGGGGCTGCGCATCTATACAGATTCAAATGCCTTCTATATTGGTAGTTCACAGCTTTCCCAAAACATCATTAAGCAATGTGCCAAGGGAATAACGATAGGTTGAATCTCGTTTCACCCAACCCTACATTAGACAAGAACACTTAAGCAATATAACCCTCCTGCTTTTCAAGCCCCTGCCCTGAACTCCTTAATTGACCATAGTATCTTATTAGTTATAAAATTATGCCAAAGTTTAACCCAAATTGAATTTAACTTATGAAGACTTGGACACATCCAGGCGGCAAACTAAGAGAACTTGGCGCTGAATCATTAACTGATGCTGAGTTATTATCCATCCTTATTTCCACCGGCACAAAAGGTAACCCCGCTGAAAAAGTTGCGCAGGAAATCCTTGATAAATTCAGCTCTTTCAAGGGTATGGCGAATCAGCCCCTTGAAAAGTTTCTTGAAATAAAAGGATTGGGAGACGTGAAGATCATCAGAATTGCAGCAGCATTTGAGATTGCAAGAAGGATTGTGAATCAGGTTTTGAAAGAATATAATAAAGATTAAAGGAAGTATAAGGAGGTATGTGGTGGCTAAAGTTAAAGATATGTCAGTGGCCGATCTTGAACACTTTATCGAATCAAAAATGCTTGAGTTCCTCGGAGACCCAGATGCTGGTCTTCAATTACGTGATGAATTCAAAAAGAAATTAAAACAGAGACTGAAAAGGGTTTCCAAAAGAATTTCTCATGAAGAGGTTTTAAAACAATTTGCCTAAGGTTGAATGGGAAAAGGGAGCCTTAGATGATCTTCAAAAGATTGACAGACCCATAGCAAAACGTATCCTAAATAAAATTACCTGGCTGTCTCAATATTTTGAGAGTATAGCTCCTGAATCCCTTTCCGGTGATTTTTCTGGAAGTTTCAAATTAAGAGTAGGCGATTGGAGAATCATATATACAATAGAATCTGACACGATTGTAATTAAGGCAGTCGGACACAGAAGAGAGATATACAGGCTATGAAGAAAACCAAGCTCACCGAAAAACCTGCAAAAGTTACAAGCCCCTTCGATACAACCATCCACAAGACCGAACGCACTGCAAATCAGAAGTTTGTTGAATGGATTAACCGGATTATCAAGGAGAAAAATCTATCCCTTGGTATTGCTGAACAGGAAACTGTAGGCGCTGACAGAAAACAGCCTGATATAATTATTTTTGAAAGTCCAAAGAGCGAGCGAGTATTGTGCCTCATTGAATTGAAGCCCCCATATTTCAGCCCCTTTGATGAAAAAGAACTCAAAAAACCTGCATGGGAAAAGGCCAATACGAGAAAGGCAAAATACTTTGCGACTTCAAATTTCCAATGGCTCATCTGGTTTAACACTGAAAAAACAAACAGGATGGAGCCTGAGGAAAGACAGGTTGTTGATAAATTTCATCTCTCAAACATCGAAAACCTTGATGATATTGAAGATGCAAGATTTAAAAATCCCCTTCTCAGGGGTATCGAAAAATTTCTTGAAGAACTTGTAAGGGTTCATACAGGAATAAAACCAGAACCATTATTACCAATAGATGAGTTCTTAATATTCAGGCTTCAGGAAAAGATATACCGCCTTGCAAAATACTATAAGGAAATCATCAGGG
>PEUB01000082.1:11756-14609 GCA_002780895.1 Nitrospirae bacterium CG02_land_8_20_14_3_00_41_53 | reverse complement strand
TTTTTTCAGGAGACAATTGTCTAACTTTTCGTATAGATTTTTAAATGAGGCAACGATTCGGTTTCATATAGATTTTTGATGAGGCAATTCGCTATCTTGCTTTTATATCAACTAATTGTATAATACTTGTAGTCCCTTTGAGGGCCTATTTATCTAAAACAAAGGAGGGGAAAGGCTATGAAGCAGTTTAGAGCAGTTTTGGCTTTATTCGTAATTTTAGTTTTTTCGGGGGTTGTTTTTGCAGGAAGCGCAGGCGATGATGCCTTGCAAAAATTGATGGATGGTAATAAAAGATATGTGTCAGGCAGTCTTGTGAAAAAGGACCTGGGCGACACAAAGAGAAAGGAATTAGCAAAGGGGCAGAAACCCTTTGCTATAGTGGTAACCTGTTCTGACTCAAGGGTTCCACCCGAATTACTTTTTGACCAGGGCCTCGGCGATATCTTTATTATCAGGGTTGCAGGTAATGTTGTTGACCAAATAGCACTCGGGAGCATTGAATATGGAGCAGAACATCTTAATGCACCTTTATTATTCATACTCGGACATTCAAAGTGCGGCGCTGTTACTGCTACAATCGATGCAAAAGGTGAACCAGAGGGAAATATTGGTGCGATAGTCAAGAAGATTATGCCTGCTGCTGAAAAGGCAAAGAAGAAGGGTGGGACCAAGGATGAAGTCCTTGAAACAGCTATTAAGGAGAACGTAAAAAATGTATACAAAGATGTTATGAAGAGTAAGATAATCAGCCATCTTGTGCAAGAGGATGAATTAAAAATTGTTGCAGGTGAATACAACATCACAACAGGAAAAATCGAGATGATAGAGCTTCCAAAAGCAGCCGCCGGTAAAAAAGGTCATTAATCTAATAAATAACCCTTTGAAAAATTTTTTAAAAAGCACAAGAATTGATATGCAAGAAACATTAGTAAAATATCTTAAGTCCAGTCCAATCCTCGCTAAATATAATCTATCCGAGCGTGATATCCACGAACTCTCAGAATACCTTAGAAGACATTGCATTTCAGCGCATGTAGAGGAGATAGTCAGAATGGTAGAAGATGTGATAGGGATCAGTCCGACCCTGGGCTGGAAAGAAATACTGGAGGCAGCCGCAAAAAAGATCGTTGAGTTTCTTCATGCACAGGCAGCTTCCATCCGAATTTTCGATCCAGAGTCAGACAGACTCGTTGCTTTTGGCTCATATCAGTATGCAGAGACCCACAGATTGAAAAGTATTCCTGTTGAGAAGTCTGTAGCGGGGAAGGTAATAAAGAGCGGTAAAAGTTATCTTGTATCGAATATTCTGTCAGAACCGGATTACATTAATAAGGATGTAGTCAAAGAGCATGGATTTAACTCTCTTATGGCAGTACCGATAAATATTCCAGGATTTCTTGAGAACAAATCGGATATTCAGGGCACTATTCAGATATATTACAACGAGATAAACAGGGAGTTTGATCCTCTCGAGGTAACAAACGCTGAGTTGCTGGCCAGGAGAGTCAGTTATGTGCTGGCAAAAAAGCGTATTCTGGACCTACAAAAACTTAATCTCCAGAAAGAGAAGATTGTTGAAAAAATCTTTGTTAAACTCAGCCATCGGGAAGGAATCAAGATGAAGGATGTCTTCAGTATGATGATTCCAGAACTGGTAGATATTATACAGATACAGAGTTGTTCGCTCTACTCTATTATGCCAGACAGAAGTCATGTTCAAATTGAACTTGAATATCCCATAGGGCAGGAAACTCATGAGTCAGGCTGTATGTTCGCAATAAAAGAGCATGCTTATTTTGATTCGTTAATCAATGGTACAGAAAAACGTGGTGATTATGCGTATGAGAGGATCGATTCGTCTTATATCCTGATTAAGGACCCTTTAAATAGCAGATTGTCAAATAAGGAATTGAAAAGATATACATCCAAGCATAATGTCAATTCTGTATTGTTGATTCCACTCAAGGCCATGGATGAGATTAATTATTTTCTGGTTTTTTATGTTACAGACCGCCGCCAGGAATTTACAGAGCAGGAAATCGAACTATTGAGTTTTCTGGGTAAAGAAATCATGAAGGCTCTGAGGATTGAGAAACTGGATGATGTCCTGCATGATTTTAAGAACCCTGGTATTGCCATTGCAGGCTTTGCCAAGAGGGCAAAGAAACTTCTTGAAAAAGAGGATGTTGTAAGTGTAAAGGATAAAATAGCAGAATATTTAGATATTGTTATAAAAGAAATTATTAGAATGCAGGAACTGGCTATCTATCCTAATATTGAAGGCCGTGAAAGGGTTATTGACCTTACAGAGGTTCTTAAGAGTCGTTTCAGGATTAATGAAGAGGCAATCAGGGAGCAGAAAAGAATAAATATCAAACTTATACGACATGAATTACAGCAAGGGTTATTCATATATTGTTCCCCCTTTGGATTTGAACGGGTTCTGGACAATCTCCTTGATAATGCTACAAGGGCTATACCTGAACAAGGTGGTGAGTTGTCCATAAGGAGTTATCGTGAAAAAGATATGGTATGCTTTGAGATTCGTAATACCGGGAAGATACCGAAAGAGAATATCGAACAGATTAGGAAGGGTGAGGTTAAGGGACGGGGGCTAAATATTATTTATCGTTTTATACAGGCAATACATGGGAAGCTTGAGGTCTTCACTGATGCTGATTCTACGACCTTCCGAGTCATGATTCCCCTTTATAAGTAATCCCCCTTCATCCCCCTTTATAAAATCCCGAAGGCTTTCGGGACTCTTTTTTAAAGAGGGGTGAGGGGAGATTATTAAAACCTAAATTAAGCGATTATAATCCCCTCTCCCCTCGCCCCTCCCGCCAGGGGAGG
>PEUB01000082.1:0-11745 GCA_002780895.1 Nitrospirae bacterium CG02_land_8_20_14_3_00_41_53 | reverse complement strand
CCCTCCCCCTTGACGGGGGAGGGTTAGGGTGGGGGTGTTTGATAATAAATTCAACAAGTTCCATGATTATATTATTAAGAATCGCTCAATTTAGATAAAAATAAAAGAATTCAATAGAGGTAGTCTATGAAAAAGGATATAGCCAAGGTATTAGAGAAAAAAACTATATGGGAAGGGAAGTTCCTCAGGTTTGTCCTTACCACATATATTGATTCATACGGTGCAATAAGACAATGGGAATCATTTGAGAGGGTTAATTGTAAAGGGATAGTTGCAATACTGCCAGTGACAGATAATAAAGAGGTGCTTCTGATAAGACAGTTTAGGCCGCCTGTAAATAGATATGTCATCGAATTTCCAGCAGGTCTGAATGACAAAGGAGATACGCTTGAGGAGGCTGCAAAAAGAGAACTGCTTGAAGAGGCAGGTTATTCTGCGAGAGAATTGTTTTTTCTTACAGAAGGTGTTATGTCATCAGGTGCTTCTGGAGAAATATTAACTGTGTTTCTTGCAAAAGGCCTTGAGTTCAAAGGCATTGGAGAGAGGGATGAAACAGAAGATATCGAGGTATTGAAAATTCCAATTAATGAGTTATATCAAAAATTAGATGCTTTTCGATCAGAAGGGAACTATATAGATTTAAAAATCTATGGACTCATAGAGCTTGCCAAGATAGGTAGACTAATCAGGTTCCATGGCCATTAGAATCTCAGGGAGAATTATATCAAGAAACTCTGCTGGACTTAGGATTCTAAAAGAATATTTACCTCTTAACTTTGATTTTACAAAGTCTTTTTTATCTCCTGTCACAAGAAAATCAGCATTGCCAATTATGGCTGAGGCAAGGACAGGTACATCTTTGTCGGAGATATGACCGGATAGCTTTTCTATATCTTTAGATAAAGGCAATGGTATGACCTCGAGGTTAAGCATCTGAAGATACTTCTTGTACACAGATAGAACATCAGGCATTTTCTTCGATAAATTCCGTTCAATTTCAATAACATTATATTGACCTGTTGCGCCAGCAAGCATAGGGAGATCAAGACATAAGAGGTCAAGAATAATGCGTGGCGATCCCTTATCTGAGAAAAGACCTGAAATTATGACATTAGAATCGAGAAAAACCTTAACCCCTTTTTTTGCCATAGGTTTCTTTATAAAGTTTTTCTCTTTCTTCTTTAAGTCCTGCCAGCAGTTCTTCTTCTGAAAGTCCTGAAGCCTTGATTATTCTCCTTATCTGCCTTCTTGCCTCATCGAGTTCAAGCCTTTTTGGCGTAATTATGACAGAGTCTCCAACCGGGATTATAGAAACAACCTGTCCTTCTTCAAGATGGCTTATATCTCTTATTTTCTTTGGGATAGTCAATTGCCCACGGGATTTTATTTCTGCTACTGCTGTTTTGACTGTCTCCATTCCGAACCTCCTTTATTTTTAGATTCTGATTTCAGAATATCAGAAATCAGAATAATTTGCAACATCAGTGGTTTTTATTATTACCTTATAAAATTTTCTCTTGCCAACTTTAATAATATGTTCGCCTTTATCAAGAATTATATTAGGGTCTGTTACTGTATTGTCATTAACTTTTACCCCATTTTGTTTAATTAGTCTGATAGCCTCACTTGTACTTTTGGCAAGTCCGGTCTCTTTCATGATATAAGGAAGCCAATTAATATTTTTGCTTATTGTTATATCAACAGTACCTCCTGATCTACTACCTCCTTCTACTATAATATTATAAGTCGGAATTCCATCTGGCAAGCCTTTTTGTTTAAAGATATGCTCAAATTCTTCCCTTGCTTTTAGAGCCTCGTCTTTTCCCCAATATCTTTCAACAATCTCAAGTGCAAGGTCTTCCTTTGCCTTCTTAGGGTGAATAGTTCCGTTTCTTAGCCCTTCTCTTAAACTGTTAAGTTCATCTAATGATATATGGCTCAAAAGATTGTAATACCTGAGCATAAGTTCGTCGCTTATAGACATTATCTTACCGTACATTTCTTTAGGTGGCTCAGTGATGCCGATGTAATTCCCCAGGCTCTTAGACATCTTGTTTACTCCGTCGAGACCCTCAAGCAACGGCATCAAAACAACAGCCTGTTCTTCAACACCCATCTTTCTCTGCAACGTCCTTCCCATCAATATATTGAACTTTTGGTCAGTTCCCCCTATCTCTACATCTGATTTGAGATAGACGGAATCATACGCCTGGAATAAGGGATAATAAAATTCAAGTATTGTTATATCCTGCTGGCTTTCATATCTCTTTTTGAAATCCTCTCTTTCAAGCATCCTTGCAACTGTCTGCATTGACCCAAGTCTCACAAGTTCCGTTACATTCATCTTTGAAAGCCATTCGCTGTTAAATCTGACCTGTGTCTTTTCAGGGTCTAATATCTTGAACACCTGCTTTTTATAGGTCTCTGCATTCTTTATCACGTCTTCTTTTGTCAAAGGTATCCTCGTTTCAGACCTCCCGCTTGGGTCGCCTATCATACCTGTGAAGTCACCGATGAGGAATATAATCTCGTGTCCTAATTCCTGAAATTGCCTCATCTTTTCAAGCAATACTGTATGCCCGAGATGTATGTCAGGTGCAGTTGGATCAAAACCAGCTTTAACCTTAAGTGGCTTTTTTTCGTTATATGATTTCTCTAATTTTTTAAGAAGGTCAGCCTCGATAATTATCTCAACAGCACCCCTCTTTATTGCCTCAAGTTGTTTTTCGGATTTTAGCATAGTGGTTATAATAAAATTTGTGAATGACTAACGTCAATTGTCAGCATTGTGGGACCACACCAGGTTGGGAAAACCACCTTTTTCCACTCTTATGTGCTCTGGTTGATAAAAAGAGAATTGGTGGTAGATTTCTGATACTCGGATCAGCATCAATTGATTTACTTCTCTTCGACAAAAAAATAGACCGATAGCTATAGAGATTAAATATTCAGCAAGCCCAAAAGTTGAAAAAGGATATTGGATCGCATATGAAGACTTATCGTGCAAGAAAGGATTTGTCGTATACCCAGGCGAGAAATCCTATCCAATTGGACAGAATGTTTATGCGTTACCTATAAGGCATTTGGAGAGAATATTAGAGTAAATAAACCTTAGTATTTGCAATTTTACTATATTCAGGGAATGCTGAAAGTGCAGTTTCGCTGTAAGTACTTAATTTTATTGGTAGTCCCAACGGGATTCGAACCCGTGTTTTAGCCTTGAGAGGGCCATGTCCTAGGCCTCTAGACGATGGGACCACCGATTGGCTGGGGAGAGAGGATTCGAACCCCTGTAAGCAGATCCAGAGTCTGCCGTCCTGCCACTGGACGACTCCCCAAAAAGTAATATTTTCAATGATTTACAGAAGTTAAAATATATCATAAATCTTCAAAAACCGTCAATAACCATCAACTTAACAGGCAACCCTTAAATAGGACATTTTCATTTTGCCTTGACAAAGCAATTAAAATTTAGTTGACATATAACAGATTGTTTGGTAATTTAACGGTAATTTAACAAAGGCGATGGGGTTCGTCAATAACCGTCCTTAGTAGACTGATAACCCCTACTGGAATGAAATAAATTTTGGTAGGGGTTTTTAGTATCCAGATCCTATCTACCAAAATAAAAATAGCAGGGTCACATGTTTAAAGGAGGTGATCTATGGCGAATAAAATCATCTTTAATGTAATTCAGGTCTTGGTGGTAATGGCCTTCGCTCCTCTTATAAAAGGGTTACTTAACCGTCTTAAAGAAAATATACAGTCCAAGCGAGGGCCGAGCATCTTTCAACCATACCTGGATATCTGGAAACTTTTCCATAAAGATGAAGTTATATCAGAGCATAGCTCCTGGATATTTCGGATCACCCCTTATGTTGTTTTTATAACACCAATCTTTGTGGCGCTTCTTATTCCAGTTCTTACAGGATATCCACTTTTTTTCGCTTTTATGGGTGACATGTTGGGTGGCGGGTTTATTCTCGCACTAGGCGGTTTTTTGCAACGCTTGCTGCAATAGATACTGGAAATCCTTATGGCGCGATGGGGGCCAGTCGCACCCGTATGGTGGGTTTTCTTGCTGGACCTGTTTTCATGATAGTTTTCTTCACCGTTTCCTTCGTTGCAGGTTCGACCATTCCCTATATTGTACAGAAGCACTGGGTGACACCGCTGTCAAACTTCTTCGAACCTTCACACATTCTTTTGATGCTCGCTTTCCTAATGCTCATCATTGCAGAAACAGGGCGCATTCCTGTTGACAATCCATCAGGGCACTTTGAATTGGCGATGATCGATGAATCTAAAGGGCTGGAATACTCTGGAAAGGCTGCAGCTCTCATGAAATGGGGGGGGTCTATGAAGTTCTTTGTCCTGTTATGCATATTTTTAAATGTCCTTGTAACTCCATGGGGGCTGGCTCAAGGAGAGACATTCTTGGAAGTACTTTTAGCGATACCTTTTATCCTGCTCAAGGTATTTGTTTTCGTCCTTATTCTGGTAGTCATCGAGTCGTCGCTTGCTAAGCTGAGGCTTTTCCGGATTACCGAGTTTCTTGGAGCTGCCTTCGTAACTTCAATAACAGCTATGATCACGCGACTCTTAGAGATGTAGGAGGAAAATATGCAAGATTACAATGTGGTGTTTTCAGTTCTTACTAAAATAGATGCACTGACTGGGGGATTGTTTATCCTTACTGCATTCGGAATTATAGCTATGCGCCAGGTACTCGCATCTTTAAATATATTTGTCTTCCAATCGATTCTTCTCGCAGCTTCAGCATTTGTTTTAGGTTATCAACATTCCTCAATCCATCTCTTTGTTGTGGCCGGGATTACCGTTGTGATTAAAACAATCTTGATTCCCTATCTTCTTAAACGAATAATCAGCAAGGAAGTTTATGCTCGTCGAGAGATTTCTCAGGTATTAAATATACCTACATCGCTGCTTATTGCAGTGGCACTTGTGATTTTTGCCTATTTTATTTCGAGTCCCCTTTCAAATGTTACTGACGAAATTTTCGTGAAGCTCAATCTGCCTATTGGTGTAGCCGGCCTCCTTCTCGGAGGTTATGTGGTGATAGTAAGAAGGGAAGCAGTGCCCCAGGTCATCGGGATTCTGTCGATGGAGAACGGCGCCTTCTTTGCTGGCATTTCAATCGCCCCGGACCTTCCCCTTATTGCAGAGCTGGCAGCAGCCTTTGATGTATTAATCATTGTTCTTGTTATGGGCATTTTAACCAGAAGAATCCATGAAAGAATCGGGACAACAGAGGTCGGAAGACTGACCTCTTTAAGGGAGGAGTGAGCATCGATGGAACTGATCTATATTATTATAATCCCTGCGCTATTAGCTGGCCTGTCTTTGATCCCTGCTCATAGGAAATTTGCTTCGTTAGTAACAATCCTTGGAACATTAGTCGTATTTATCCTTTCATTAAACATAGCTTTTAGTGCAGCCGATGGGATGGAAGTTGTAGCAGTTAAAAACTGGATTTCTTGCGATAGTTTAGGGGCACTGGTTTTATTACTGGTAGCCTTTGTAGGATTCACTGCCGCTATATTTTCGATGGGATACATTGAAAAAAATGTTGAAGAGAAAAATCAAAGAAAAATACGACATTATTATGCTCAATACAACCTCTTTCTCCTTTCAATGTTGGCAGTGCCTATTATTTCTCAGGTGGCCCTCGTCTGGATTGCAGTTGAACTAACCACACTGATGTCGGTCTTCCTGGTGAGCTTCAAAAATACTCCTGAAGCTCTGGAAGCCTCTTGGAAATATATCGTGCTTACCTGTATGGGTGCAGCATTTGCACTCCTTGGCATATTTATTCTTTACTGGGGGACGAGCATTCCCGGTCATGAAAAATTCACTTGGGCAGGACTGATTGTTGCTTCACCAAATATTCCTCCGGCACTTCTTAAGACAGCCTTTGTTTTTGTCCTGATTGGTTTTGGTACCAAGGTAGGACTCGTGCCTTTACATACGTGGCTTCCTGATGCCCACAGCCAGGCTCCGTCTCCTGTTTGTGCGCTTCTTTCCGGTGTTGAGACTACAACAGTCCTCTATGCCATTCTGAGGTTATTGCCAGTTTTGAAAATACACCCATCTATCGGAGCCGAGACGTGGCTCATAGTCTTTGGCATAATTTCAGTCGGCGTAGCTGCCTTTTTGATAATTCAGGTAAAAGATTACAAACGCCTGTTCGCCTTCTCTACTATAGAACATATGGGAATTATCATGGTTGCTGCCGGGCTGGGTGGTTACGGGTCTCATTATGGCGCCACCCTCCAGATTGTGAGTCATGCCATCACAAAGTCTTTCTGTTTCTTTGCAGCAGGAATTGCGCTTCTTTTTGTCGGAAGACAGGATATTGCTTCGGTGCGAGGTCTCATTCGCACCTCACCAGTAGCAGCTATTGCGCTCATTACTGGGGGGCTTGCTATTGCTGGCGCTCCGCCATTTGCTGTTTTTTTAAGTGAGATTATGATACTCAAATCAGGACTCGTAAATGGTCAGTACATTACTACCGGACTTCTTGCCTTGTTCATAATAATTGCTTTTTGCGGCATTCTGTTTCCAATTAATCGTATGGTATTTGGAAAACCAACAGAATATTCTGAGAAAACAAACTTATCAGTGACAAATATTTTTGCGTTGGTCGTGGCTGCTGTACCTGTAATTTTACTCGGCTTCTATGTACCAAGACCTCTTCAAGAACTTCTCCGTCAGGCAGCAGCTTCTTTAGGGAGGTGATAACCCATGGAAGAACCTTTGAACAAAACAGTAAAGCTGATAAATTTACCTGAAACTATTGCCTCCCGCTGGCACAGCAAGGTTCGGGTAAGTCTTTATCCAGAAAAATTTATTTGTCTCATAGAATGCAACACAGATGTCTTGGTAGAGGTTTGTAACTGGCTTTTTTCTGAATTGAGATATAGATTTGCCAGTTTGGTAGTTGAAGATCAACCTGAGAAGTGGTTACTCAGATATATTTTTTATGGAGCTTTAGAGAGAGGACAAGTTCATATCCTTTGTCAACTATCTAAGACAGAGAAGATTGTTCCCAGCATCAGTAATGTAATACATGCTGCTGACTGGCACGAAAGAGAGGCAGAAGACCTTTTTGGTCTCGCATTCGAAGAACATCCTCGTTTGGGTGACTTCATACTCCATGAAGAATGGCCCGAGGGAGTTAACCCAATGCGGACTGAATTTGATTCTTTGAAGCCTTATGTCCATCGGGAAGTAGACCCGGAGTGGAAACCTGTGAGGATTGTTCAGACCCCTGGTGCTTTTATGATGCCAATAGGTCCGGTTTATTCTGATTTCGCTGAGTCTGCCCATTTTCTCCTTGAGACAGTAGGAGAAGATGTTATCAGAACCATCCCGCGACTTTTTTATAAATATCGAGGTGTAGAAAAGATTGCAGAGCGGAAATCTGTTGAACACGTCATTCTTTTGGCTGAGCGTTTTTCAGGAACCTCTGCGTTTGCCCACTCACTTGCTTTTTGTCAGGCTGTGGAAGATATTGCGGGTGTTGAAGTCCCTGAGCGTGCAAAGTCCTTGCGCATACTTATGGCTGAGTTGGAGCGTTTTCGACATCATATCGCTGCCATAGCAGGCATCTGCAGCTCTACAGCTATGGCAGTGCCAACAAGCCAGGCAAGTATTCTTGAAGAAGAACTTCTTCGGCTCTCTTGTGCATTGACTGGACACCGCTACCTCTTTGGCTTGAACATTCCGGGTGGGTTATCGATCGATTTCGACAACGACATACTCAAAAATCTTGCTGCAACCATCAATGACGTTCTCCAAAAATTAAGTGAATTAAAGGAGATGCTTTGTTTCTCCAGTAGTTTTCTCGATCGTCTGGAAGAAGTTGGAACCATTTCCAGAGAACAGGCAGTCTCTTACGGACTGGTCGGCCCTATTGCCCGCGCATCGAATATGATCAGGGATCTTCGAAAAGTGCTGCCTTATTCCGGGTATGAAAAGGTTGATTTTATTGTGCCATGTGAGCAAGAAGGTGACGGTTATGCCCGTCTCAGGGTTCTCTTTAGCGAAGCAGAGCAGTCCGCACAAATTATTAATCAGGTAGCCTTTTCTCTTCCTTCAGGACCTGTCGTCTCACCTGTATTTCCAATAGTTCATGGATCGTCACTCGGATGGGTAGAAGCTCCACGTGGTGCTGCATTTCACTGGGTGAGGTTAGGTGAAGATGGTAAGGTAGCCCGCTATCGTTTAACAACGCCCTCTTTTACCAACTGGCACGGTTTTCATCTGGCAGCAGAAGATTTTGCCTTTCAGGATTTTCCAATCATAATGGCCACTTTCGGCTTATCAAATGCAGAATGTTATCGGTAGGAGGAAGATAATATGAATAAATGGGTTTTAAAGGGACTTAAAACAGGGATTAAGACAACATTGTACCCGGACAAGGAGGAAACATCTCCCGGGATATCACCGGGATTACCACAAGGGAAGCAAACTATGGGTGATGAAGCTCAAGTGGTTTCTCGATGTCCGACACAAGCGCTTAACCATATAAAAGATATGATCTCGGTGGACTACAGGCGCTGTATTCACTGTTTTCGATGCCTGCGGGGGATACATAACCCGGTTGATTGGGATAAGGGATATGAATGGGCAGTATCTATAAAAGAGATTGATGATGCGTCTCGTATGTTGGGGAAGGCTTTTGACCACTCCCTCCATATCAGATTTGTAGATGGCGGTGCCTGTGGAGCCTGTATAAGTGAGATCGAACAGATAAACAAGCCCTACTATAATATTCATCGTCTTGGTTTTTTTATAACTCCAACACCCAGGGAGGCTGATGTACTTTTGGTGGCCGGTCCAGTTACAGACCACATGCGCCTTCCGATCGAGAAGGCCTATGATGCAATGCCTGCACCCAAGCGAGTCATAGCAATCGGTACATGCGCCATTTCAGGTGGTATCTTTGGTCCAAGCTTTGCGTCTGAGGGAGGCATATCAAATTTAATTCCTGCGGATATTGTGGTGCCAGGGTGCCCTCCGCCACCGCTATCTATCATTCATGGATTACTTTTAGTGGTTTCACGGAAGCCTTCGGCTTCACTTACATCCCCGAAGTCCACTGAAGGAGAAAGACCTCATGATTAGCCCGGGCGATTTTTTTATTCTTTTTCTAATACTATGCAGTTTAGGTGTCGTTCTATCCGTTTTTCTTCCTGAGCGCAGGAATCCCCTGCTTCTGGCCTGGATATCCTCTATAGCAGCGATTTCAGTTTTATGGTCAAGTGGAAATGTTCTTCTTTATGGTCTTCCTTTTCAAATTGAACTCTGGACATTGCCTTTTTTAGGAACAATGGTTCTTCAGATGGATCGTCTTTCTGCCCTTTTCGTTTTCATAACCGGGTTGGTGTTTTTGCCCGTTTCGATCTTCTCAGCAGAGTATATGAAAAAGTATTTTAGCCGATACAACCTGAAGACGTTCAGTGTCTTTTATCATCTCCTCTTTGCATCCATCGTCCTTCTTCTAATTGCAAATGACATTTTTTCATTCTTGCTCACATGGGAAATTATGTCGATCCTTTCCTATTTACTCGTGAATTATGAGCATGAGAAAGATGAGAATACATCGTCAGGTTACCTGATGCTGGCCATGAGCGAAGCGGGAACAATAATGGCAGCTTTTGCGTTCCTTCTTCTGGCAAATGGGTCAGGAGGTCTTGATTTTGCTTCATTAAAATCAGTGTCCGCAGGACTTGGAGACAGTAGTCGTTGGGCGATATTTTTACTCTCTTTCTTTGGCTTCAGTGTCAAGGCTGGTCTTGTCCCTAACAGCATATGGCTTCCTAAAGCCCATCCCGCAGCACCCAGCAACGTATCAGCCCTCCTATCCGGGGTGATACTTAATCTCGGGATATACGGCATCCTTCGGATCAATGCAGATATTCTTCCGGTCACTCAGATTGGGATGGGTCTGATCACCCTGTTTGTCGGGACTGTTTCTGCCCTTGTCGGTATTCTCTATGCCACAATAAGGAATGACATGAAAGTGATGCTCGCCCATAGTTCTATTGAAAACATGGGGATCATTACTGCTGGTATTGGTGCGGGATTTGTATTTACTGTTTCTGGATATCCTGTTTTAGCAGGTATTGCCTTTATTACAGCATTGTATCATATGACTAATCACTCCCTATATAAAGCCCTCCTTTTTCTGGGTGCAGGGGCGGTGGATTCAAGTGTAGGTGACAGAAATATGGATCGTCTCGGGGGTTTGATGAAAGTTATGCCATGGACAGGGCTTTTCTTTCTTATAGGTGCTCTATCTATTGCTGCCCTACCGCCATTTAACGGCTTTGTGAGTGAATGGCTGACACTGCAAACGATGCTTCAGAGTGCGGCACTTCAATCAAAGGCAGTTAAAATTGTATTTGCCCTCTGCGGTGCGGCGTTAGCGCTAACGGCTGCATTGGCTGTCACGTGTTTTGTCAAGGCCTTTGCGATGAGTTTTTTAGGAATCGCCAGAACAAAACAAGCTGAAAAGGCTATTGAGGTGAGACGTTCCATGATGATTCCGATGGGGGTGCTTGCTGTCTCTTGTCTTCTTTTTGGAATTCTCCCGACTTATATAATTCCTGTTCTGGATCATACTATAACCCCTCTGACACAGGAGAGTGTCGTGGATGAACTAGTGCCACCGTTCTTTACTGTTGCCAAAAGTGATCCAAAGTTTAGCGACGCCTTTGTATCTGAGTTCCATGACCTTGGAGCGCAGACCGGTCGTAATGTTATTCCCGGTAGGGGGTTGGTTGTCTTGCATAGGGGTACAGAGAGGAATCCTGTGGTCTTTGCTATGTCAACCTCATATACTCTGGTTGTGCTGGTATTGCTCTTGACAGGGGTCTTCATTCTGATTCGGGTACTGACAAAAGCAAGGATGGTGACAAGAAAACCCGTCTGGGATGGAGGAGTACGTCGGTTAATGCCCGAGATGACTTATACTGCTACAGGGTTCTCAAATCCTGTACGCGTTATCTTTGAGGCGATCTTTCGCCCTTCAATGCTTGATGAAAGGAAAGAGACTATTGCTGAACATTTCCGTACGGCTATCAACAATGAACGTAAAGAAGTTCATATCGTGGACCGTTCAGTTTTTCAGCCTATTGTTAAATGGATTCAATCAATGGCTACATTGCTTGGACGAATGCACTCTGGGAGCGTGAACATCTATGCAGCCTACGTTCTGATTAGCCTGGTTATCGTACTTATCATTCAGGCGCTTTTGTAACTTTGCTGAAAGAGCAAAAATATAACGAAAGGAAACACTGATTCAAATATAGCAAAAGGTTACTTCATAAAATTATAAGCAAAATCTTTAGAACGATGGGGTTCGTTCTTTTAAATGTCCTGCTTAATCAGGACTGATAACTCCTACTGGTAAATAATCGGTGAGATCGACTTGATCAAGTCATATATAAGCGGAATTCAAGGAATACGGCTAATGTCATCAGGTTAATAATTTTATAAATGATTATGAGGAGGACAATTTAATGACGAAGAAAGCAGTCAAAAAGTATGTTTACTTTTTCGGTGGCGGAAAGGCTGACGGCAAGGGGGACATGAAAGACCTTCTCGGTGGAAAGGGTGCCGGACTTGCGGAAATGACGAACCTGAAGATTCCTGTCCCCGGAGGTTTTACTGTTACGACCGAAGCGTGCAATGAATATTTTATGGCCGGTAAGAAAT
>PEUB01000029.1 GCA_002780895.1 Nitrospirae bacterium CG02_land_8_20_14_3_00_41_53 | reverse complement strand
AATACTCAATTTGAGTATCAGAATGACCCCTGACCAACTAAAAGTCCTCCAATACGAAACTGCGTAGTTCAAGGATAAGGCACTTCCGCTAACACGTTGCAAAAGACTAACGTCCAAACCTTTCAGGCTTCTTTTGCAACGGAAACGTTAGCGTACATATGACCAATTTTTGAAGGAAGGAGTATAATATTTTTTATAGAATTGATAAGGCCAAATGAAATTTAGCGAACTGGTTAGATTATTGGAAGAGAATGGATTTAGAATTGTAAAAGAAAAGGGTTCTATAAGATATTATGGGAAACCTGGTTGGAATAACTTGATCCGAGTGGATTATCATGGATCAAAGGAAGTCCCTAAAGGCACCTGTCATGCCATATTAAAGGATGCAGGCATAAAGAAATAAAAAGTCGGAGGTGAAATTAAAATGATTGAATTAGAATATTCATTAATAATTGAGGCAACAGAAGAACCAGACTATTTTGGATTCTATTCGCCAGACTTAAAAGGTTTTTCTGGTATCGGGCATTCTATCGAGGACTGCATATACAAAGCAAAGTGGGGAATGATAGAACATATTAATTTATTAAAAGAACAAGGGCTTCCTGTACCTCCACCAAATCCAAATCCGAAAATCATTATACAAAACGAAGACAAAGTAGCGGTTGCATGAAAATTGGTCATACATCCGCTAACAGAGCACAAACGGTTAACATTCAAACCCTTTGGGCTTCGTCTGTGCTTAACCGACAGATAATCGGTACTATTATGTGCTGCCCAGAAATCAGCCTCTTCTTTTTCTGATTTAAATTTTGGAATCTTTTTCATTTACGGATCAGGTAAGATTTTTTAGCTCATCCCATATTAATTCAATGATCTTAGGAATCTTAGCCTTAATTTCAGGGGATAATTCCATGCCCATTTCGAGGGATTCAGGTTCAATACCTATAACTGTTGTTTGGGGTGTTTTCCCGATAAGCCCTGACAAATTTATAACTTCTAATATGCCAATCTGGTGAACTGATGTTTTAAAACCAGATGGACAGTTTTGAACTTCATTAATATCGAAACGATAAATAGAGCCGGGAGCGCCGCCGCCCTTAACGGCGTCGACCACTATCAGCCGATCTGCCTCTGTTATGACATTTATCAGGCGGAAACCATCGGTGCCGCCTTCAACAACCGTTACCCCCGGCGGAAGTTCGAGCTTCACGAGTTCATTGGCCACATGGACTCCAACTCCTTCATCAGATAGCAAAAGATTGCCGACTCCGAGAATAACAATTTTTAAGGGGGAGACTTTGTCTCCCCCTTTAGAGTTTGTTGCATTAGGCGTAGATGTTCCGCTCATTCGATAAGGAATTTCCGGATTTCGTTGGTCTTCGGGTCGATGATATGAATAGCGCAGGCCAGACAGGGATCAAAGGAACGGATTATTCGAACGACATTATTCGGGTTTTCGGGGTCAGGCACCGGCGCACCAATAAGGGCTTCCTCATACTGGCCGCGAACTCCTTTTTCACAACGAGGCGAGGCATTCCATGTAGAAGGAACCACAGCCTGATAATTCGCGATCTTCTTGTTTTTGATCTTTATCCAATGTCCTAAAGCACCACGAGGTGCTTCATGGAAACCTGCACCCATGCCGCTTTCCGGTGGGTTCCAGTGCTCGGTGTCATGAATCTTGAATCCAGGCTTCGTCATTTCGGCGAGCAGTTGATCTAACCAATTGTAGCATGCATCTACCATAAGTTTGGTTTCGATTGCGCGCGAGGCATGACGTGCAACAGCACCGGGCTTGGCACCTTTTTTAACCAGATCAATAAGCGTGGGGTTCTTGGCTACAAGCATACGCGCCAATGGTCCAACCTCCATAGGTTTGCCGTCGTAGCGGGGAGCCTTGATGAAGGTATATGCCTCCTTTTTGTCAAGATTGAATACCTGCTCACCATCGTATGGATGTACAGGCTTATTTTCCTTATACCAGGCATATTTTACTGATTCGGTAATCTTTTCAGTATTTACAGGTTCAACTTTTATATTTGCAGGATTTAACCCGACGATCGTTCCAGCGGGGAAAACAATGTCTTTCCATGCGGGGTCCTTTGGAAAATCACCATAGGAGAGATAGTTGTAATGACCGCCGCCTACGCCCATCGTAGCCAGTGGCCATAAGGGACCTGTTCCGAAGGCCAGGACATCGGGGATGTAGACCTCTTCGACAAATTTTTTCTGCTCATCAAGCATCGTGCGGAAACGGGCCCACTGGTTAATATCGGGATATGAGGTGACACCGCCAACCACGATATTCTGGTAATGCGGAGTACGTCCGCCCCATATGGCTCCCATATTTCTGGCCTTGGCATGCATTTTCAGAGCCTTGATATAATGAGAGACCGCAGATGTTACTATGTCCGGATCTTTGACTGAAAAATCATCGGGTTTATACCTTGGAGTTAAAGGATAGGTGTCTTTTTCCTTAACCAGGTTAACAATCTTATCCTTGACAGCCAGCAAATCCTTGTCTTTACCCTTATATTCGGCGACTGCCATTATATCTATATAGTCAAGCGCACTGAGCTGGTAGAAATGAAGCACATGGTCATAGATGTACTCTGCGCCCATCACAAGGTTTCTGAGCAGATTTCCCCCCCACGGAACTTTTGCACCAAAAGCAGCGTCAAGGGCACGGGCAGAAGCCAATTGGTGCACACTGTAACAGACACCGCAAAACCGGCTGGTTACATAAGGAGCATCTCTCGGGTCTTTTCCAGTGAGCATAGCCTCGAATCCGCGGGCCATGGTGCCGCTGCTCCAGGCATCTACAACTTTGCCATTGTCTACTTCTACCTCAATTGTCAAATGTCCTTCAATCCTTGTAACGGGATGTATCGTAATTTTCTTTGCCATTTATTTCACCTCCTTTTAACTATTTTCTTTAGACTGTCCGGTTTTTCGCATAGCAAATATCTTCTTAGAAGTCTCGTCATCTGCCATATAGAGGGGGCTAACCTTGTCATAAAAGATCGGCTCTCCACAAGCCTGACACAAACCTCCACAATCAAGGCAGAAACTTATCCCGTCATTCCATCTGCGGACTGTACAATCGATATAGGACATCGGGCCCTTACAGCCTTTTTCCAGCAGACACCAGTTTTTCTGTTTGGGGTCGTTCCAATCTTTAAGAAATTCACCGGCATCAAAATGAGCGCGCCGCCTGCAGTTATCGTGCATCGATACTTCTCCGAAATACATTGCGGGCCGCCCCTTAGAATCCAACTCCGGTAATTTTCCTGTGACAAGTACGTAAAGTAGCGTTCCTGCAAGGTGATCAGGATGAACGGGACAGGTGGAAATATTGATAACAGGCTTATTAATCCCCGCGCGTTTAAGGGCATCACTGACTGATATACCTTTTGCCGGGCAAGCTCTTGGGATACCGCCATAAGCGCTGCAAGCTCCCACCGCGAGAACAGCCATCGCACTCTTGGCTGCTTCTTCAACCATTTCCCTGCCGGGTCGTCCACCATGCATCCAGAAACGGTCATTTGCAGAGGGAATGGCACCCTCAACCACCAAAATATAGCCGCCTTCCTTCACGGCTTCACGTCTGGCTGCCTCAGCAACTTCTCCTGCCGCTGCCATAATGGTCATATGATATCTGAGAGAAATCTTATCGAGAATGATGGAAGAAACAGGCGGGTTAAGAACCTGTGACAACGAAATTGTACAGCCGGCGCATGCAAGTCCTTCCAGCCATACCACAGGTTGTTTCTTAGAGGTCGGTTTCTCCAACGCCTCCGCTACTTTTGTTGTAAATTCCATTTCGGAAAGGCCGAGTATCGCCGCTGTTGTGGCACAGTATTTGATGAAATCCCTTCTGCTTATTCCATGTACTTCTAATTCATCGAGAAGCCTTTTGCTCACAACATCATCTTCTTTCATACATTCACCTCCTTCTGGATTTGGCTCTGCACTTCCATAGGCAGATTGGTTTCAAGGTTATTAAAGTATCACCTCCTTCTATATTCTGGCTATATACTTTTAATGTGCAGCTAATTTATCTACGAAATTTATAAAATTATAATGTTTTTCCTCATATCTTCTTTAAGACATAACAAAAAATATTATACTTGTCAAGCTAAGAATAAGCTATTCCTCTTTTGAAATATCTGGACGATGCTTTTTTCTTATTTTCTCCAGTTTCTTCTGACCGTATTTCTTCAGAAAAAGGAACTTTACTGCGGATTGATTCTAACCGGCAATTTGCCTTGCAGGCACAGCATATTGCCTGAAGGGACTATGTTTTAGCCTTCAGTAAGGCATTACGCATTACTTCAACACCTGGTTTTTTGCCTGTCCACAGTTCAAATGCAAACACTCCCTGCCATAGAAGCATGCCCTTGCCATCCAGAGTAGCACACCCTTTTTGGGAGGCCTCTTCAAGAAGCCTGGTCTTTTTATAGATAAGATCACAAACAGTCTGATCCCGCCTGAGAGAAGCTGTATCGAAAGGTAAAGTGTCTTCTTTTTTTAAACCCAAAGGCGTAGCGTTAATTATTATATGGAATTTCTCAATATTTGAAATATCTTCAATAGATGATACATTATTACGGATCTTGTTCATATCCTGTACAAGTTTTTCTGCCCTGTCTTTATTTCTGTTGTATAAATATAATTTTTTTGTCTTTTGGCTCAGATAATAACTTATTGCTCTCGATGCTCCACCTGCACCGACTATTAAGATATCCTTACCTTCAATAGAGATGCCACTCTCCGAAAGGGATTTTATAAATCCTCTCCCATCTGTGTTATAACCTATAAGTCTACCATTTGTATTTACAATTGTATTTACTGCACCTATGGAAGACGCCTCTTCATTGATTTCATCAAGAAATTTTATTACCTTTTCCTTATGTGGAACTGTGACATTTACCCCGCATATATTCAAAGCCTTTATTGCCTTAACAGCATCTTCTAAATAATCCGGATGCACAAGAAATGGTATATAACAGTAATCAAGGCCGAGCGATTTAAATGCAGAATTATGCATAGCTGGAGATAATGTATGTTCAACCGGGTATCCAAAAAGTCCTGTAATCTTTGTTCTGCCATTAATCTCTATCATGATCAGACTCTTCTGTGAAATCTTAACATTTTTAATCAAAATTAGTTAAGGCTGTCCATAAAGTAAGATTTTGTCCAGCAATTCTCGGTGAAAAAGAGACGAGATTGCTTCAGGATAAGGCCCTTCGCAATGACAGATTACGAAAACTTGTCTTGTCATTGCGAGCGGAGCGATGCAATCTCAAGGGTTTTCAATTTCACCGAGAATTGATATGTATTATCTTGCTTTGCTGTAAGAATAGGGGTTATTATTGTAAAGAATAGAATGAATGCGATTTGAAGGTGGTTGATGATTTACGGAGTTGGTATAGACCTTGTCAAGATTGAAAGAATGAAAGAAGTTGTAGAAAAATGGGGGCAGAGGTTTCTTGAGAGAGTATTTACAGAAAATGAGATTTCCTATTGTTATGAGAAAAAAAATCCATATTTCTCGCTTTCTGTTCGCTTTGCAGCAAAGGAGGCCCTGATAAAGGCAATAGGCTCTGCGGTTCCTGTGTCTTTAACAGACATAGAAGTCATAAACGTGGATAGCGGAAAGCCTTTTTTAAAAATTAACGGAAGGATTAAAGATTTTTTTAAAGAAAAATCAATAAGTAAAGCACACCTAAGCCTGAGCCACGAGCATGAATATGGCGTTGCATGCGTGGTATTAGAGGAGGGGGATAGATGAAAGTAGTTACTGCTGAAGAGATGCGGGAGATAGACAAGAAGACGATTGAAGGGTGTGGCATTTTAGGTGTTGTACTTATGGAAAGGGCGGGGCTTGCAGTTGCCTCTAAGATAAAGGAGATATTTGGGCGTAAAAGGGTCATCATAGTATCAGGAAGCGGAAACAATGGCGGTGACGGTTTGGTTGTTGCAAGAAACCTCCATAATGAGGGGTGGGATGTAAAGGTTTTTCTTACATCAAGGCCAGAAGATTTAAAGGGTGATGCATTATCACAATACAAATCTACAGTTAAATTCGGGGTGGAAATACAACCAGTAAAAGAACTCCTTACTCATTACTCATCTGTCTTAACTCGTCATCCTATAATAGTTGATGCCATTTTAGGGACAGGGCTTAGCAAAAATGTTACCGGTAAGCTATCAGAAGTCATTAGTTTGCTCAATAAATCAAATATACCCATTATTTCGGTGGATATCCCATCAGGTATCTCATCAGATAGTGGACAGGTGATGGGAGTTGCTGTAAGGGCGGATTATACAGTTACTTTTGGTCTTCCCAAAAGAGGTCATCTTTTATACCCTGGTGCTGAATACAGTGGGAAACTTTTTATCGAGGACATCGGGTTCCCGGAAGAATTACTCGGAACAGAAAAACTTAATATTGAATTACTAATGAAAGATTATATATCTGCCTTGATTCCTAAAAGGAATAGATATTCACACAAGGGCGATTATGGCCATGTACTTATTATTGCTGGTTCGAGAGGAAAGACAGGTGCTGCACTTATGGCTGCAAGGGCATGTTTAAAGACTGGTGCGGGGCTTGTTACAATAGGCGTCCCTGAGTCTCTGGCGGACATATTCCAGTCGCGTGTTACAGAAGAGATGACGCTGATTCTGCCTGACAAAGGTGATGGTACACTTTCAGCAAGAGCATCAAATGAGATCCTTGATTTCCTGAATAAGACAGCTGACTTACTTGCTATCGGTCCTGGTATTGGTGTAAGTGCTGAGACCGAGAAACTCATGAGGACCCTGATAAAGAATTCAGAAACTCCAATAGTCATAGACGCAGATGGAATAAATTCGATTAAAAGAAGAAGAGAGGTTTTTTCAAAGGTAAAAGTCCCTTTAATTCTTACACCCCATCCTGGTGAAATGGCGAGACTACTTAATCCCCCCTTGCCCCCCTTTAGAAAAGGGGGGGTGGAGGGATTTGAAAGGGAAGGGCGAGGCAGGATTACTGTAAAGATACAGGATATAGAAGAAGACAGGATTAATACTGCGATATCCTTTGCAAAGGAGACAGGGACTTATCTTGTGCTTAAGGGTGTTCCGACCATTATTGCCGTGCCGGATGGAAGGGCTTTTATTAATTCAACAGGCAACCCTGGAATGGCTACCGCTGGCACAGGGGATGTGCTTACCGGAATGATTTCAGGATTTTTAGGCCAGACCATGAACCCACTAAATGCCTGTATCCTTGGAGTCTATATGCATGGTCTTTCAGGGGATATGGCAGCTTCTGAAAAAGGTCAGAATCCAATGATTGCATCAGATATAATAGATAAGATACCGAATGCTTTCCATTCTTTTGAACCTAATGGATAGATTGATTTGCCCGGATATATTTGATGGTCATATAAAGGCATTTTTTACCAGGAAGTCGTTAGGTGTAGATATCAAGAAGATCAGCAGAATCTTATCTATAAAGAGAGAGGAAGTCTTTCTCCCTGTACAGAGACATACGGATAAGGTTTTGGTGATAGACTTAAACTTTAAGTCTACGATAGCGGATGCTGTGGTTACAAAAAGGAAAGGTATATTAATCGGCGTTCAGGTCGCAGACTGCGTTCCTATCCTTCTTTTTGATAGAAGAAATTCAATTATTGGCGCTGTGCATGCTGGATGGAGGGGTACAGCATCCCAGATAATAAAAAAGACCATCAAATCAATGTTTGAATATTTTAGCTCATCACCACAGGACATAAAAATTGCCATAGGTCCGAGTATTAGGTGGGACTGCTATGATGTCGACTTTGAAGTTAAAAATGCTGTTTACAACGCTACAGGGAAAGGTAAATATTACAAAAAAAGAAGTGATGGAAAATACTGCGTTGATCTTTCTTCAGCAAATATGTATCAAGCACTTTTGATGGGTATCCCTGAAGAAAATATATGGAGCTCAAATGAGTGCACATATTGCAATCCTAATGAATATCATTCTTATAGGTATGGTAAAGATTGCACTGGAAGGCAGGGAGGATTTATTGGTATCCTTTAAAATTACATTTGGATGAAATATATAAGCAAAGGGCCTGATGAAACCCGTGATATTGGTTTTAATTTAGGAAAGCTTTTAAGGCCAGGAGATGTTGTTGGCCTTTATGGAGAGTTAGGCGCAGGAAAGACAATAATGGTAAAAGGTATTGCCAGTGCATTAGGTATTGACGAAAAGGAGATAGTAAGCGCCAGTTTTACTATAATTGCCGAGTATGATACGATTCCCCCTTTTTCACACATAGATTTGTACAGGATTGAGAAAGATGCCGAGATTTCTGAACTGGGCCTGTGGGATCAAATAGGAGGCGATAGTATCTCAGTTATTGAATGGGCTGAAAAGGCTGAGAGGGTATTGCCAGAAGATATGATAAAGGTCAGGTTAAAATCTGTTGGTGAAAATATGCGAGAGATAACGATAGAGGGACGAGATGAAAAAAGTCGGGATAATCTGTAAAACAGGAATATCTGAGCCATCTGAGATATTGAAGGGACTCCTGCCGTGGCTAAGGCAGAAGGGCTATGAAACCTATTTAGACATCGAGACTGCCTCTACTCTGAATATAGAAGGTTCTCCACGTTCAGAGATACCTTCATTAGTTGATGTTATCATTGTGCTTGGTGGAGACGGGACGATGCTAAGCGTATGCAGGCTTGTAGGAGATAAAGGGATTCCAATACTTGGGGTAAATATAGGCGGTCTTGGATTTCTAACAGAGGTTCAGAAGGATGAGCTTTATGATGTTCTCGAAAATGTACTCACAGGAAAGTGTCCTTTGGAAGAACGGATGATGCTCTCAGCGTGCGTTTACAGGGATAGTGAATGCATTGCAGAATACAATGCAATGAATGATGTTGTGGTTACTAAAGGAGCCCTTGCGAGGATAATAGACCTTGAAACGTATATAAACCATACTTATGTTAATACCTTTAAGGCAGATGGTTTGATAATTTCCACTCCTACAGGTTCTACAGCATATGCGCTTTCTGCAGGAGGTCCTATCCTTTTCCCTACACTTAATAGTTTGGTACTCGCGCCAATATGTCCTCATACACTTACAAACAGACCTATAGTCCTGCCTGATGATGTCCTGATAGAAATAGTCCTAAGGTCACAGACCGAGGATGTTTTTCTTACGCTCGATGGCCAGGTCGGTTTTTCTTTAAAGTTGGACGATGTTATTGAAGTCAGGAAATCTCCGTTCAAGACAAAACTCCTTACCCCCTGTGGGAAGGATTATTTCCAGATACTGAGGACAAAATTAAAATGGGGGGAACGATATACAGGCAAAAACCAGTAGTCATTAAAAAGTAGTTTTTGGGAATGCAAATGCAAAATCAGATAATGAAGGATGTTAAAAAACTCCTTGAGTTTTATCAGGCACTTGGATTTGAAGGTCTGCCGATAAATCCCCCCTCACCCCCCTTTAGCAAAGGGGGGCAGGGGGGATTTGAAAAAGAAGGGCAGGGGGGGATTAAAGAAGCTGATTTAAAGTCTCTAAGAGAAGAGATTGGTGATTGTAAGGGATGCAGGCTTTCAAAGGGGAGAACAAACATCGTTTTTGGAGAGGGTAATCCTGATACAAGGCTTATGTTTATTGGAGAGGCGCCAGGTAAAAAGGAGGACTTACAGGCGAGACCATTTGTTGGAGATGCTGGTATGGTACTCACCAGATTAATAGAAAAGATGGGATTTAAGAGAGGGGATGTCTATATTGCAAATATCGTAAAATGTAGACCTCCGATGAACCGTGACCCTGAATTGGATGAGATAGAAAGATGCAGGGGTTTTGTAGAGAGACAGATTGAGATCATAAATCCCAAGGTAATTATGACTTTAGGCAGGATCTCAGCGCAGACACTAATAGGCAATGCAAAACTAAAAATAACAGCAATACGCGGGAATTTCTTCGATTATAAAGGGATTGCCTTGATGCCAACATTTCACCCTGCCTATCTTATCAGGAATCCTAAGGATAAATGGCTTACATGGGGTGATGCACAGAAGGTTATGGAGAAATTAAAAAGCAAAGGTTAAGGTCGATGGGAGGTTATATGAAAACACTATGGGCACCGTGGAGAATGACATATATATTATCAGATAAGACTCATGGATGCATCTTTTGTGATTTGCCAAAAAAAGATAAAGACAGAGAAAATCTTATCCTTTATAGAAGCTCGCATAACTTTGTAATCATGAACCGTTACCCATACAACAATGGTCATCTCATGGTTGTCCCATATATCCATAACTCTTCACTTGATGGGCTAAGTGATGAAGCCTTACTTGATTTTATGAAGGTTACACAGCATTCGATCATGTCACTCAAGAAGGCATTTATGCCAGAAGGTTTCAACATTGGAATAAATATCGGTAAGATAGCCGGCGCTGGGATGGAAGAACATATGCATCTCCATATGGTACCGCGGTGGGCTGGGGATACCAGTTTCATGACAGTTTTTGATGAAGTAAGGGTAATTCCTGAACATATAATGGACACTTATGATAAGCTTTTTACTGCATTTAATTTATGAAAATAACACTACCCTATTTAATTATATCTAACCTTTTAGAAAGATACCAATACAACTTATATAACATGTCTATTAACACGATGATTGCAAGTATGCCCATTATTGAGACCAGTAATGCATCTATCTTGAATGTAATGGCCTCTGTATGAGATATGGCACTGACTGCTTTGTCAGTGAACATTACTATTAGTTTCCATGAAGCTGTGAGGGTTGTTGTGAACATAAAGAGCATAGGGACAAAGGTTGTCCATGCATATCTCAGCTTCCCAGATTTAACGATAACTGCTGTACCAACGCCAAGCGCAATGGCAGCGAGAAGCTGGTTTGCAACACCAAACATAGGCCATATAGTAGATATGTTTCCTGAATGGATGAGATAACCCCATGCAGTTACAACAAGAAAACTTGCAACAATATTGCCTGGTAACCATCCTGTCTTTGATAAAGGTTTATAAATATAGCCTCCAAGTTCCTGAAGCAGAAACCTTGCAACCCTTGTTCCTGCATCCACTGTGGTAAGGATGAAAAGGGCCTCAAACATAATGGCAAAGTTATACCAGTAAGGCATCAGGCCCTTCATACCAGGCAGGTTCGAGAATATAGATGCCATTCCAACTGCAAGGGAGACCGCACCACCTGGCCTTCCTACAACATCTGTGCCCACCATTTTTGAAAGTTCCGTAGCCCTATCTACAGGAAAGCCGAGGGCCGCAATTGCATCAAATGATAATTTGGTATTTATTGCAAAGTAATCACCAGGAATTAATATTGTTGCAGCTATAAGGGCCATAACTGATACAAACCCTTCAGTAAGCATGGCACCATAGCCGATAAAAGGGATGTCTTTTTCACTCATTATCATCTTTGGAGTTGTGCCTGATGATATAAGGGAATGAAAACCGGAGATGGCACCACATGCGATTGTAATGAACATAAACGGGAATAACTTTCCTGGAATAATAGGACCTCCGCCATCTGCAAATCTTGTAACTGCAGGCATCTGTATATTTGGCGCTATGATGATAACACCAAAGGCAAGGAGAAGTATCGTCCCGATCTTCATGTACGTTGACAGATAATCCCTTGGAGCAAGAAGCATCCAGACAGGAAGGACTGATGCAATAAAGCCGTATATAATAATTGAAAGT
>PEUB01000094.1 GCA_002780895.1 Nitrospirae bacterium CG02_land_8_20_14_3_00_41_53 | reverse complement strand
GTGTCCTAATTTGAAATGACCTCGTCGTAGAATTCTAAAATTTGGCAAAGACGGGATTTATACCAGCTTTTCTTTTCCCCACTGTCTGAATTGTAATGAGAAGATTAAGTGAGGTCCTGTTGAAAATCGGTGTTTAATTTGTGATATACTTTTTTCTAAGTCTCAGTGATGTCTCGGGATATTATTAATTGGGGTGTGATTTAAGATGGATCGATTCTTAAATAAATACGTAAATAAGCCTATGGCATCAATCTTGCACAGACAGACAGACAGACAGACAGACAGACAGACAGACAGACAGACAGACAGACAGACAGACAGACAGACAGACAGATTTAAGACATTATTAGGGATTTTTGTATTTAAAAAGGGCGTGTTTTACAGCACGCCTTTTTTGTCTTTCCTGGTAGCATTGCTTTTTTTTATCTCCCTCTCTGGCTGCGCACACACTATAAACACCTCGAAGACAATTGATGCGACACAGTTTTGCCTCTCCTGCCATGATAAAGCACTGGACATCTCAGGCACAAATCCTCCTTATGTCAGGAATAGCCCTGTTATGCTGGCAGGTGGGGATTTTGCCTTTGTGGGAAAAACAGGCCACGGTTTTAGCTGCCTTAGCTGTCATACTCCTCATGCAAGTGGTAACTATAGAAATTTAAAGATAGAGATCAATAAAAAACCTACTATTGTTAAGGCTGAGGGAGATAAGAGATATATCAAGAATAGATATATCTCAGGGATGAATAATTTCTGCCTCTCCTGCCATGTGGAGTTCTTACTAAAAGCAACTAAAAGTCCCTCTATGAGATGCACCCTGTAGGTGTTGAGATTAAAAATCCACGGACTACTGTTAATGATAAGTCTGACAATTTGACTGTGAGGATAGAAGAATCGGAAGGGGTCAAGACTGTTTTCTGTCTGTCTTGCCACTATGCCCATGCAGGCCCTTATTTTAAAGCCTTGGTATGGGATGGTCTGAAAGAACATACCCTGTGTCTTGAATGCCACCCAAGATGAAAAGGCAAAGAGCATATAGCACCGAGCGAAGAGTAAGGAGAAGCTCATATAAAGGAGAAATTTTATGAGAAGGCACTGGAACAATAAAGGCAAAATTATTTTTCGCTCTGGGCTCTTTGCTCTAAGCTCTTTGCTCTTTGCTCTATGCCTTATTTTGCCTGACAGGGCAAACAGCGGCCCTTACACCACCTCTGCCCATGGGAGTTCATACGGGGTCAATCGTACAGGCCTTTCTTCTTTTGGATATTCAGTAGGAAATTGCGCCCACTGCCATGAACAACATGCGAGTATCGGCGGCCAAACAATAACCCCTGCACGTCGTGAGCTGTTTTATGAGTTTATATCGAAATGTGATCATATTTGCTATAAGTGTCACAACAACACTGGTGCAGAAATGCAAGTACTTAACTATCCCTACTGTGTAAGTTTCGGGGGTTATACACTGACCTGGCCGGGTATATACAAGCACTTTTGTGGTGATACTTTTGTGTATACTGTCTGTGGATCAAGGCATCATCAAGGGCAAATCCGTGATACCCTTAAAGATAATGCCCATGGCTGGGGCTATCCTAATTGGTTATATGGTTGTTCGGGATGCCACAACGTCCATATGTCCCAGAGGATTGGGGCTACGCAGTACCATCAACCCTATGACCCCAGTAAATCCCCCATAACCCGTCCTAGCGAACATTATAACAATCCACTCAACCTGTGGGGGGACGATGCCGGTGAACGGATGGATCAGTATGCCTCCTCTGTTGGTGGTCACTATCTGGCCCCGTATTATGGGAGCTTTGGAGGAAGCCAGTATGAGCCCGCAGGACAGGCCGCCCCTACTGATGGCTCCAATCTACCCGATTATGTAACCTTCTGCATGGATTGCCACCAATATGCGCAATCCGACCCTGAAACTGGTGCATCAGTGAAGGCCATAGATTGGGATACCAACGGTGATAAACACGGCGGAAGGCCTTCTGGTGATTGTCCCTGTGGTGGGACGTGGGAACAGGGAAATCTCAGAGCCCCCTATAGCGACGCCAATAAGGAGGCTGGTTATAACTATGTCCTTTCCTGTACCGACTGTCATGAGCCCCATGGAAGTCCCAACAGGCTACATCTAATCAGAAGATTCGTAAATGGGGAGAATGTTGCTGCGGGAACAGACACCGTATCACCTTGCGATGACAGTGATGCTGACTGGCAACAGATCTGCGGTAGATGCCACACCAGCATGCATACTTCTTTTGGAGGTTGTCCGACATGTCATAGACATGGATATGACGCTGACTGGTGCTCCCCCTGCGTTAGTGACCGCACTTTTTAGTGAAAGAGATAGGTGACACCTTTGTGTATTTTCTAGAAGACAGGCGGCCAATTTTTTACACACAGAACCGCGTGGGAAAGGACCGCAAAATATTTAATGTTTATAAATCCCGTTCAATGATACCAGATGCTGAAAAACATATAGGTGCTGTATGGGTATTATTCAATTGCTTTCTTCGTAAAGGGAAGAGACATAGATGGATATAGAAGCGATTCGTGTAAAGGTTAAAGCCGGAAAATATATCATTTCTTTTTCTCATACTGAGAAAATAAGGTTAAGGAAAATCGAAGCTGAAGAGATTGAAGATGCTATTTATAACAGAGAACAGGGTGTCAGGTCAGCAATTCACGGTGAAAAAAGATTGCTTATTGACAAATCCACATAAAGAGAGTCGCACCTTCAAAATTCATTTGATTTCAAGGGAGATTAATTCATAAAACCTGGGGGTTTAATCACTACTCTAACCAGTTTTCCATCTTCAACCCATCTATGTTCTCAAAATGCTTTAGATTATTGGTTATAAGAATAGCATTATGTGTTATAGCAGTTGCAGCAATCAGTGCGTCAACTTCACCTGTAGGTTTTCCAATAGTTCTAAGTTTGCTCTTTATGTCTCCGAATTTTATAGCACACGATAAGTCGAAAGGGATTATGCGAATTATATCTATGAAGTGTGTTAGTTTTTCTAAATTTTTCTCGGGGTTTTGAGATGATTTTGCTCCATAATTGAGTTCAGCAATTACAAGGGTACTAACAGCGATTTCTTCGATATTTGAAATTATCTTTTCTGGCTCTTTCTCAAACTGAGTGGGTAATTCCCCCTTAGAAAAGGGGGGCAGGGGGTTGTTCCTCAATCCAACCCTCAATTGCCATTAAAACATT